>CAZMML010000501.1:0-3834 GCA_964567335.1 uncultured Nannocystis sp.
CGGAGCGGCTACTGCGGGATCGTGCAGAAGTTCATCGGCGAGAGCCAGCCGAGGATGTTCACCCAGAACTTCTTGATCTGCGGGATGTTCTTCCACTCCGAGTCGAACTCGATCCACTCGTCGCCGAAGATGAAGAGCTTGCCGCCCTTGCGCTCCTGCGCGACCGCGACGGGGCCCTGCGGCAGCGTCCCGATCACCGTGTTCGCGCCGATCCCGTCGTTCACGATGTCGATGTAGAGGCCGCCGTAGAACGAGACCGACGTGATCCCGTTCGTCAGCGGGTGCGGCGTCCACGTCGTCACCGGCCCGCTGAAGAAGCCCTTGCTCGAGTTGTAGGAGAGCCCCATCGGCTTGATGATCGAGTTCGGCCGGTCGACCACCGTATTGTTGTTGGTGTGCCCGGTCATCGACATGAGCCCGCCGCCGGAGCCGATCCACCCCTCGATCAGCGCCGCCTCCTGCGGGCTGTAGGTGCGCACCAGCCAGTCGAGGATGATGATGTCGTACTTGTCCAGCGTCGCCTGCGTGATCGGCGTCGCGTCGAGCGAGATCCGGTCGACCTGGGTCCCCTGCGCCTCGAGCCAGGTCTCGAACTCCGACGAGGGCAGCGCGCCCTTGTTGCCGAAGAGGGCGATGCTCAGGCAGTCGCAGATCCCGTCGCCCCCGGCGTCGACGTCGTCGACGACCCCGTTGCAGTTGTCGTCGAGATCGTTGCACACCTCGGCCGCCGGGACGCAGTCTGGCCCCGTGCTGGAGCCCCCGCCGCTCGACCCGCCGCTCGACCCCGACGTGTCGATCACCCCGCCGCTCGTCCCGGTGCTCCCATCCGTCGACCCGCCGCTGCCCGGCCCGCTCGTGTCCGTCGTCTCCGAGGAGGTCGCCGTCTGAGAGGACGACGAGGTCGACGTACCCGCAGTACCCGAGCTCGTCGGCGCCGAGGTCGCCCCCTCGGTCCCGGTCCCAGCGCTCGAGGTCGTCCCGGCCGTCGTCGTCGTGTCGCCCGTCGTAGCGACCGTGGCGCTCGTCGTGCTCCCCTCGGTCTGCCCGCCCGTGCCGCTGCCCGCGTCCCCGCAGCCCGCCACCAACCACAACACCGGAAGCCCGGCCCACCCGATCGTCCGCGCGCTCATGCGTCCCCCCTCGTCCCGACCCAGCCTAGCGGCATTCCCGACCCGCGGCTCGCCTGTCCTTTCAGCCACCTGCCGCGCGATCCCGCCCCGCGTGACAAGCGCGCCCGACTCTGCGACCCTCGCGGCCCCGCCATGCCCCTCGCCGCACAGCTCGTCCCCACCTCGCGGATCCGTACCTTCACCCGCAGCGCCGGCCCCGAGGCCGCCCCGCTGGTCGTGCTTGTCCACGGCAACGTCTCGAGCGGCGCCTTCTTCGAGCCCCTCGCCGAGCGCCTCGCCGAACGCCACCACGTGCTCGTCCCGGACCTGCGCGGCTACGGCGAGAGCGACCCGGCCCCCGTCGACGCCACCCGCGGACTGCGCGACTTCTCCGACGACCTCCGCGCCTGGCTCGAGGCCCTCGGCCTCGCGTCGCGCCCCGCCGTGCTCCTCGGCTGGTCGGTCGGCGCCGGCGTCGTGATGCAGTACGCCATCGACAACCCCCGCTCCGTCGCCGGCCTCGTCCTCGAGGCGCCGATGTCCCCCTACGGCTTCGGCGCCACCCGCGACCTCGGCGGGACGCCCGCCCCTGAGTTCGCCGGGTCCGGCGGCGGCGCGGCCAACCCCGAGTTCGTCCGCCTCCTCGCCGCCGGCGAGCGCGGCGGCGAGGGCCCCTTCCACGCCCGCAGCGTGATGAACGCCTTCTACTTCAAGCCCCCCTTCCGCGCCGCGCCGGAGCTCGAGGAGGCCTTCGTCAGCTCCATGCTCCGCACCCGCACGGGCGAGGACAACTACCCCGGTGACCTCGTCGCCTCGCCCCACTGGCCCGGCGTCGGCCCGGGCACCCGCGGCGTGCTCAACGCGCTCTCCCCGAAGTACTGCGACCTCTCCGGCTTCCTCTCCATCGACCCGCGCCCGCCGGTGCTGTGGATCCGCGGCGCCGACGACGCGATCGTCAGCGACGGCTCGCTCTTCGACCTCGCCAACCTCGGCAAGCTCGGCGCGGTCCCCGGCTGGCCCGGCGACGAGGTCGCGCCCCCGCAGCCGATGGTCGGTCAGATGCGGCGCCTGCTCGACGCACACGCCGCCGCCGGCGGCCGCTACCGCGAGGAGGTGTTCGAGTCGTGCGGGCACTCGCCCCACATCGAGCACCCCGATCGTTTCTTCGGGCTGCTCACGGACTTCGTCGCCTCGCTCGCCCGCTAGCGCCGACACCACGACCTATCGCTCCGCACGCGCGCGGGGCCCGAAGAGCCTCGAGCGGGCCCGGCGGCGGCGGCGAACATGGGTCCTCACTCTTCCACGGGGCGACCAGGGCCCCAGGGTCGCTCAGCGCTCGCCGGGGAGGGCCCGGCGCGCGCGCTCGGCGAGCGCCTTGCGGGCCTCCTTGCGCCGCCGCCACGCGGCGACCTTGCCCTCGCCGGGGAGTCGCTCGAACACGCTGAGTCCGCCGAGGATCACCCGCCCTTTGATCACCAGGACCTGAGCGTCCTCCGTCGGCACCAGGCTCGCCTCGTCCTGCTCGACGCCGCCGAGGAAGGCGCCGGTGCGGTTGTCGATCCGCCAGCCCGGCGGGACGATGATCTCGACGCCGCCGAAGATGATGTCGACCTCGATCTCGACAGGTCCGCCCGGGAGGACCGCGAGGCGGAGATCGAGCGTCGCCGACCCAAAGATCGAGCGCACCAGGGTCCGCGGGGCGACCGCCCAGGGGCCGCGGCGGTCGACCGAGCTGAAGACCACCGGCAGCCGCTCGGCCGCCGGCGCCGGCACGAGCGGGCCCCCGCGAGGCGCGGGCCGCAGCTCCTCCGTCAGCGCCAGGACCTCCGCGACCTCGCTCGCGCGCTCGACCGCGTCCAGGCGCCGCTCGAGCTCGCCCTGGTCGATGTGATCGGCCGCGTAGCCCTCCGCGAGCAGGGCCTGCGCCCGCTCCTTCTCGCGTTGCAGCCGGGCGGCGGGCGACTCGTCCATCTACGCGACCAGGGAGAGGGGCGACTCGAGCAGCTTCTTCAGCGTCTGAAGGAACTGCGCCGACTCGGCGCCGTCGAAGCAGCGGTGGTCGCTGCACAGCGTCACCCGCATGCGCTTGCGGATCACCACCGCGCCGCTCTCGACCACCGGCTCCTCCTGCACCGCCCCGACCGCCAGGATCGCCGACTCGCCGGGGTTGACCACCGCGCAGAACTCCTCGATCCCGAACATCCCCAGGTTGCTGATCGTGAAGCCGCCGCCCGCCATCTCCTCGGGCCGGAGCGTGCGGTCCTTGGCCCGCGTGCCGAGGTCCCGCACGTCGATCGAGATCTGGCGCAGCGACTTCTGCTCCGCGAAGCGAACCACCGGGACCACGAGCCCGTCCTCGAGCGCCACCGCGACGCCGATGTGCACGTCGCCTCGCTCGACGATCCCGCCCTCCGTGTAGTAGCCGTTCACCCGCGGGTGCTTGCGCAGCGCGCGGGCGCAGGCGGCGATGATGAGGTCGTTGAAGCTGAGCTTGGTGCCCTCGATCACCAGGTTGAGCTCGGCCCGCAGCGCCGCCGCGCGGTCCATCGTGATCGGCATCGTCAGGTAGATGTGCGGCGCCTCGCGCTTGCTCTGCCCCATCCGCTTGGCGATCGTCTTGCGCATCTGCGAGAGCTTGACCGTCCGGTCCGGCCGGCTGACGTAGGGCCGTCCGAGCTCGTCGACCTCACCGGTCGGGGCAGCAGCGGCGGCCGCCGCCGGTGCC
>CAZMML010000502.1:0-3825 GCA_964567335.1 uncultured Nannocystis sp.
GCGCGGCGCAGTGCGGCTACCGGATCGGCAAGGTCGTGTACCGCGGCTTCGAGGCGCCGCCCTCGCTGCAGCAGATGCTCGACCAGGCGATCGAGTCGCGCACGCGCCTGCAGCTCGAGCGCGCGACGCAGCAACAGGCGCAGGAGCTCGAGGACTTCAAGCTCGATCGTCAGCTCTCGCGCGCCGAGCGCCAGCGCCAGGACGGGGCGTCGGAGCAGACCCACGCGCTGGCGCTGGCGAAGTCCCGCGCGGCGGCCGACATCGAGGAGCGGCGCGCCCGCGCGGAGTTCGAGCGGGCGCAGCGGGCGCTCGACCGGGACCGCGAGCTGGCGGAGGCGCGCGGACGACACGACGAGGAGGCGCGTCGCCTGGCGGCGCTACAGAAGCTCGGGGTCGACCTGACGGCGATGCTGACGCAGCACCGCGCCGACCAGGTGATCGAGGTCCGCGGGGAGGCGGGCGGCGCTCATCTCCACCTGGACGCGCCGCGGCGGCCGGCGCCCTGAAGGCGCCGCGGCGCGCAGGGCGCTGCCCGTTGCGCGCGGCGCCGCGGGGGTGCGAGGATGCGCCGCATGATCGACGGCGCGCCCTTCGCCAGCTTCCCGCGCGAGGAGTGGGCCAGGCTCCGCGCCCAGACGCCGCTGACCCTGAGCGAGGCGGACCTGGCGGCGCTGCGCGGGATCAACGAGAGACTCTCGCTGCGCGAGGTGGAGGAGGTGTACCTGCCGGTGACGCGCCTGCTCAACCTCCGCTTCACGGCGCTGCGGCAGCTCCGGCGGGTGACGCAGGACTTCCTCGGGCGCGCGGAGCGGCGGCCGGCCCCCTTCATCGTCGGGCTCGCCGGCAGCGTCGCGGTCGGCAAGAGCACCGCGGGCCGCGTGCTGCAGACGATCCTGTCGCGCTGGCCGGAGCACCCGCGGGTCGACCTGGTGACGACCGACGGCTTCCTCCTGCCGAACGCGGAGCTGCAGGCGCGCGGCCTGCTGCAGCGCAAGGGCTTCCCCGAGAGCTACGACCTGCACCGCCTGCACCGCTTCGTCGCCGACATCCGCGCGGGGGTGGAGGAGGCGATCGCGCCGGTCTACTCGCACCTGATCTACGACATCGTCCCGGGGGCGCAGCAGTCGATCCGGGGCCCCGACATCCTGATCCTCGAGGGCCTCAACGTGCTGCAGCGCCGCCGCGGCCGCACCCACGTGTCCGACTACTTCGACTTCTCGCTCTACATCGACGCGGAGGAGGCGACGATCCGCGAGTGGTTCCTGGCCCGCTTCCTCCGCCTGCGCGACACGGCCTTCCGCGACCCGGCGTCGTACTTCCGCAAGTACGCGGAGATGCCCGAGTCGGAGGCGATCGCCGTCGCCGAGTCGATCTGGACGACGATCAACGGGGTCAACCTGCGCAAGAACATCGCCCCGACCCGCGAGCACGCCGACCTCGTGCTCGAGAAGGGACCCGACCACGTGGTCCACCTGGTGCGCTTGCGCGTCGGCTAGCGCGACCCCGCGACGTCACGGGCCGCGGGCACGCGGGGCGCGAGCGTCGCCAAGGGGGCGTCGCCGCGGTCGTGGCACATCGGGCGCCCCGGGGCGAAGGTCCGGGACGATCGTCTCGAGGGCGAGGCCCTCAGAGGCCTCGGCGCGGGGCGAGGCCCTGAGGCCGCTCGGCTTTTTGGCTGGCGTGGGGCGTGAAAGGGGCGGCGCGTCGCGGGCGAGCGCCCGCGCGAGGAGCGATGATCGTGCGCCGAGCTGTCCTGTCCGTCCTGTCCGTCGCCGTGCTCGTGTGTCTCGCGCCGCGCGAGGCGCGGGCGCTGCCCTGGGCGTCCGCGAACCTGCAGAGCTGCGAGGGGAACAAGGGGGAGCTGCCGATCGGCGGCCCGGCTGACCCGGGCCACGCGTGGAAGAAGACGATCGTCGAGTGGCTAGCGAAGAACCAGGCGCAGGAGTTCGCGTGGAAGGAGCCGCTGACGATGGAGGGCCCGCCGGGCGCCTACCACGCGGGATCGTCGCCGAACGGGAACCTGTGCTCCTTCGGGACCGGGCCGGGGCAGGCGCTGCCGCCGCCGTGGCCGGGGGTGAACGCGGCGGAGAAGCTGCACATCGAGCAGTTCTACCTGATGGCCTCGTCCTTCTTCGTGCCCTGGGCGTGGTTTGGTCACGACCCGGCGATCTTCACGCTCGACGAGATGAAGGACGAGCAGCGCTGCAAGGTGCGGACGCCGGGGATGGCGTGGGGGGACTCGCTCGCGTTCTTCGCCTCGTGGGAGTACGCCGGGAGCCCCTTCCGGCCGGGGACGGCGAACAACAAGGCGCTGAAGCTGCGCCTCGCGGCCTGGCTCGGGCTGCAGCTCGCGGTGCTGGACTACGCGCACTACGGCGGGACGGGCACGTTCACGCCGGGGAGCTTCCCGCCGAGCTACCCGCCGCAGCGCTTCGCGCACCCTCCGGCGGGGCTCGGGCCCTGGTCGGACATGACGATCGGCGCCGAGCTCTCGGGCCAGCTGGCGCTGCTCGCCTGGACCTTCGGCCATGTCCGCGGGATCCTCCCGCCGCACGTCGACGCGGCGATGCGCGAGGCGCTGCTGACCTACGCCGAGCGCGTCTCGCTGTGGAACCCCTACTTCCCGCAGATGAACCGCGGGATCCGGGCGGCCTACGCGCTCCGCTACGTCGCGGAGCTGACGCAGGACCCTGACGTGCAGCAGCGCTACATCGCGGCGCTCAAGCAGTTCTTCCACCCGAGCGGCGGCAACTGGATCGAGGGCGGCTACTGGCGCGACGACTACGGGCTCGACCTCGGCTACGGGGGCGCGTGCCTGATGGCGGCCGACCGGACGCTCTCGGAGGACCCGGCGATCCCGACCTTCGTCCGCGACGCGGTCGAGGAGAGCCACGAGCTGATCGCCCACCTCGCGCTGCGCGACCGCGACGGCCGCTGGACGGCGCCGCAGGCGTTCAACTCGCGCACCAGCAGCGGATCCATCCGCGGGGTCGCGCCGCACGTGCGCGAGGGCTACTACGGCGGGCTCGAGCGCTACGTGCTCGGGTACGCGGAGGGGATGCCCTACGGGGCGGCGTCGCTGCGCGACGTCGACGTGCTCGGGCCGCAGGGCGCGACGGCGCTCGACCCGCGGGTCCTCGGCTTCCACGAGAACCTCGGGTGCCTCGGGGCGGGCTACGCCGGGTACATGACGGCGGCGCTCCAGACGCTGCCGAACACGATCGACAGCAACGTCGACGCGCGCGGCCAGGGCGACTGGCCCAACCTGACGCGCTCGCAGGACTGGGGGCCGCCGCCGACCTACATCGAGAACCATCACCTCGGGGTGCTGGTCGACCTGTGGGACGAGCTGCAGAACTTCCCGAGCCAGGCGCTCATGCCGATCGAGGAGCCCGGGACGAAGATCCGCAGCTTCGGCGATCGCTTCGTGTACGGCCGCTTCGACGGGACCGGCCCGGGGACGACCTTCGCGGCGGTGCTGCACGTCGGCGAGGTCGGGCAGCTCCCGGGCGGCGGGGAGTCTGGCTTCGGCGGCGGGCAGCTCGCCTCGTTCTGGACGCCGGAGGGCGGGCCGACGCTGCTCAGCCGGCGGAAGGGCCGCAACACGGGGCTGCCCGGCGCCGACGACGACTGGGCGGAGTGGCGGACCTTCCCGATCCACGCGGTGACGCTGCGGACGGCGGCGGGGCGGGTGTCGAGCTCGGCGCTGATCGCCACGCCGACGACGAGCGTGTACCCGCTCGCGCAGGCGCCCGCGCCGGGGCAGATCGCGGACGCGCTGGCCGGGACGGGGCTGTGGACGACGCCGACGGCGGTGCCCGACTA
>CAZMML010000503.1:0-3820 GCA_964567335.1 uncultured Nannocystis sp.
GCTTCGGCCTCTATCTCGTCGCCCCCAGCGCGCCCGCCCGCCCGGCGAGCGGGCCCGGCGTCGCCAGCCTCCGCCTCCTCCGCAGCGAGCTCGGCGCCCTCGCGCTCGCCCGCGTCTCGGCCGAGCTCGCGCCCCCGGGCGAGGCCCCCGCCGCCCCCTCCGCGCTGCGCGCCCGCGCCGAGGCCTGGGACGCGATCGGCGCCTGGATCGCCGCCGCGGCCGGCGCCGCCCGGGCCGCCGCCGCCGGCGCCGCCGAACTCGCCGACCTCGCCCTCTTTCCGCGGACCTCCGAGACAGGCCCCGCGGGACCTGGCTCGATCGCCCTCCTCCCCTCCGAGCGCGACGCCGCGGGCGCGGGCCTGCCGGCGGCGCTGCTCTACCCCGGCGCGCCCGGCCCCCTGGTCGCCGTCCCGGCCCCGGTCGCCGAGGCCCCCGCCGCCGAGGCCGCCCGCGCCCTCTGCCGCGCGCTCGCCTGCCGCGCCGTCCTCGTCGCCGGCCGCGACCCCGACCCCGCCCGCGGCCCGGGCCCCTTCGAGGACGCGCTCGCCCGCCTCGCCCCGGAGGGCGCGCTGCTCCTGCGCGCCGACCCCTCGGTCCCCGCCGACGCTCCCCTCCTGCTCACCCCCGTCGGCGCCTCGCCCGCCGGCCCCGACCTCGCCGCCCTCGCCCGCTTCGCCGGCCCGCCTGCGCCGCGGCCCGTCGAGGGCCCCGCCTGGGAGCTCCGGGTCCATCCCCAGGCGCTGCGAGGCGTCCTGCTCGCGGACGCGAGCGCGACCCGCGGCGCGCCCGACCTCCTGCCCTGGCTCAGCGAGCGCCTGAGTCCGACGCGGATCCGGCCCAGCCCGATCGGCGTCCCGCCCTCGCGCGCCGAGCTCGTCTTCCTCGAGCGCCGCGTCGGCGCCGCGCTCGCCCGCGAGGACCGCGACGCCCTCGCGCTCGCCGCTCGCTTCGCCGAACTCATTGACTACGAGCTCTGGCGGATCGACGACTGCGGCGCAGGCGTCCCCTGCCACGCGCTCGCGGAGACGACCCGCCGCGACGCCGCGGGTTGGGGCGTCTTCGTCGTCGACCCCCGCGCCACCGGGCCCGTCCTCGCGGTCCCGCGCGCCGCCGCCGAGCCCGGCGTGTGGCGCCTCGCCGCCGAGATCTTCGTCGCGACCCGCGGACGCGCCCTCCTGCTCGCCCAGGGCGCCGACCCGCAGAGCCCCTTCACCGCGCTGCAGGCCCTCGTCCAGGCGCTCGCGGATCGACCTGTCTCCGGAGACAGAAGCACGCTCCTCGAGCTCCGCGGCCTGGGAGCGCGCCCCGACCTGCCCCCGGACATCGCCGTGGTCGGCCTCGGCCGACCCGCCTTGACCCCGCTCGCGCTGCCGCCGGTCGTGGACGAGCTCGCGGCCCCCGCCGGACCCCTGGCGGGGATCCGCTGGCAGATCGCGGACGGCTCGCCCGAGCTCGCGCCGCTCGCGGCGACCGGCGACGCCGCGCTGGTCTTCTCCCGCCGCTTCACGGGGGACCACGCGGCCGTGCTCTGGCTGCCCTCGACGCTCCGGCAGACCCTCGCCGCCCCAGATCCCTGCCGCGAGCTCGCGCCCCTCACCACCCTCGACCTCCTGCCACCGATCCCCCCCGACGCCGGGTGCGAGGCCTGGACCCTCGACGAGGCCGACGCCCTCCGTCCGCCCCCAGACCCCGCAGGGAGCGCCGAGCAGCCGATCGCGCGACCGGCCCCCACGGACCTCGGCCGTCTCCCCGATCACGTCGTCCCCGCGCCCCTCCCCTTCGCGGCGGCGCTCGCCCGCGTCGAGGCCTACGCCGACACCGGGAACCTCCACGTCCTGCGCGAGGTCGCGGACGCCCCGGGCCTGCGCCTCCGCGCCGGCCTCGGCCGCCGCAGCGCGCGCGCCCTCCTCGCGCTGTGTGAAGATGTCCCGGAGGGCAGGTGCGCCCTCGTCCGCCTCGGCCCGGCCGAGCTCGGCCAGATCGCCCTGAGCCGCGCCGACCTGGGCCGCGCCCCCTGGCTGCGAGCGCGCACCCTCCTCGCCGGAGGGCCGCCGTGACCGACGCCCGCGCCTTCGCCGAGCCCCACGCGAGGTCCGCGGGGGCGAGCCGCCGCTTCGCCCTCCCGACCCTCCTGGCCGCGCTCCTCGGCCTCTTCGTCGCGGCGCTGCGCCTCGACCTCGGCGAGGCCGACGCTGGCTCGCCGCTCGCGGCCAAGCTCGCGGACGCCGAGCGCACGATCGTCTACGCCCTCACCCCCGAGGGCGGCCCGCGCTTCCGCCTCCCTGGCGGCCCCGAGACCCTCCTGCTGATCGCCCACCTCCAGCTCCCCGCCGGGCGGCCCTACCTCGCCGATCGCGTCTACCGCTACGGCGTGGTCGCCACCCTGCGCGGCCCGGACGGCGCCGCCCTCCACCGCTGGACCCTCGCCAGGCGGGCCCACCAGAGCAAGGCCGGCCCGCTCCCGGACGGGCGCTGGACCTACGAGGCCGCCTTCGTCCCCGACGGGCGCCTCGAGCTCACCGACGGCGGCGGCCTCGAGCTGGGGCTCCCCTCTTGCCCGCCCGACTCCACCCTCGAGCTCGCCATGGCCGAAGAGGCAGGCGTCGAGGGCCCCGCCGGCGAGCTCGCCGAGGCCTTCCCCCCGACCGCCCTCATTCGCCTCTACCGGCGCGTCCCCCAGAGCCCCGCCGTGCGCGAGCTGCGGGCGCTCCGCCGCGCTCCGGGCAGCGCCGGCACCGCCGGCGCCAGCTACCTCCCCTGGTACGCGCTGCCGCGCGAGCAGCAGCTCCGGCGCCTCGACCACGCCTGGGAGCGCCTCGCCCCGGAGGGTCACACCGGCGCCGACTACCGCAACTACAGCATCTACGTCGCCGAGCGCCCGCCGCCCGAGCCGCCCGTCGTGGAGCAGCCGATGATCGAGGTCGGCGCCGGCCAGCCCGCGATCGTCCACCTCCGCGGCCCGGGCATCGTCGTCGTCCGCGCCCGCCTGCCGGCCCCCGCGGAGACCCCCGCCGCGCTCGACCTCCGCGCGCGCTGGCTCGGCGCCATGGATGCCCCTGAGGACATGTCCCTCGCGCCCCTCGGGAAGGCGCCCCCCGCGGACGCGCCCGCGAGCCCACCCGCCGCGCCCGTCCCCGCCGAGGAGCCCGCGGGGCCCGCCCCGGAGACGCTCCGCGCCCTGGAGCTCCCGGCCGACGCCGGCTGGGCCGCGCTCGCGCTCCCGATCCCCGCCGGCTGGACCGCCCTGGAGCTCCACACCCTCGCCCCGCGGGCGCTGCTCGCCGTCGAGGCCGACGACGTCGCCCGCCACGCCGGACCCGATCGCCACGCGCTCCACCGCGGCCCCGACGCCCGCCCCTTCGTCCCCGTCGACTTCACGACGCGGCCGCTCTACCGCGCCGGTCCGGCGCTGCCGCCGCTGCAGGTCGACCTCGCCGGCCCGGCCGACATCTACACCCGCGTGCTCCGGATCGACGCGCGGAGCCCCGGCGCCGCGGCCACGATCCCGCTCCGCGTCGAGTTCTTCGACGACCAGGGCCGCCCGCTCGCCGGGCTCGACGAGGGCCTCACGCCCCCGGGACCCGCCCCCTGGGGGCGCCTGCGCCGCGCCCGGCCCGCCCTCGGCGCCCACGACCCGCCCGACGCCCACGACCCCCTCGAGGACGCCGGCTTCCCGCTCGGCGAGGGCCTCGTCTCCGACGTCGCGACCCTGCGCCTGCTCGCGCCGCCGGAGGCCGTGCGGGCCCGGATCGCCGCCCTCGCGCCCGCGCTGCTCGAGCTCCGCGGCCAGCTCCCGCCCGCCACCGAACCCGACATGTCC
>CAZMML010000504.1:0-3816 GCA_964567335.1 uncultured Nannocystis sp.
CCTGTAATTTGTCTACTTAATAAAAATGGAGAATCCATATCACAACCATCTTCCTTCTCTTGTTGACGGAGGGTCTTAGTTCTTCCTTTTTTTGTAGCACACTTAGGACACATGGTGTGTAACCATCCTCCAGTGTAAAGTTCTACATCTGGATCTTTAGACCCACAGAACTCACAAACGTGTAAAGAAGCTCTCTCATACTTAGCACAAATGTCTTCAATAGATTCTACCAATTCTGGAGGAAGATTAGAAGTATGAACATACAGTCTGAGACCACCAAACTTCTCTTTGATTTGGTCAAACTGAATCAGATCGACAGGTAGATTGGAGAGTTCAGTAAAGGCGGATCGTAGTAATTCATACCATCCGCCATTACAGGCACAATGAATAGGTTGAGATTCTCCAGTTCTCCAAAATCTATCTTTAATTTTAGGGAACTCTTTATCTAATTCCTCTTGCCACTTCTCAGGAATATTAATCATTGAACACCTCCATTAAAATGGAACACTATCCATATCATCTAAAGTTGGACAAAGAAATTTTTGAGAAAGGTAGCTTTCATCATCTGATTTAAGATTGTGGATATTAACTTGTCTCTTAAACCAAACCTCAGATTTGATTTGACCTATCATTTCCCAACCATCAATTCCAAGCTGACGGACCTCATCCATTTTATAGGATAATTGAGAACAAGGATCAACTTTATAAGGATTTCCTGATGCATAAATATCAGGAACATATACATCACCTAAATCAATGAATGTATATTCCCAGATAGTCATTTTGAAATCTGACCTTTAATTTGGTATTCTATTGAGTCATAAGAACCAGCAATAATTTCATTACCAGCAGCTCCAGCTGCTGACCTAAGGGAATTCTTAGCAGAATTCAGAAGATTTAGTAAGGTTTTCCATTCACATCCTAACAATGTTACATTATATTCTTCGTAGTCATCCATCATTCAGAGGGCACTCCATACTTCTTAATTAATTCTGATAGTTTCTGTCTCTCTTGCTCTTCCTTCTTCTTTTTATCAATCTTATCCTGTTCTTTTGTTCTAGCCAAATCTCCTTTGTTTTTTTCCAATACTTGATTGCCAAATTTCAAAGCCTCCTCAGCATCTCTAAAATAAAAATCTTGTGGATAGTATATAGAAGGAACAGCCCTTGCATCTTGAACTCTGTCAAAACCTATACCATTAAAACAAGAACAATGGCAACTGTATCCTCCATCTCCAGACTCAACATCTTGACACCAAGTAGAATATACAGACAAGTCTCCCATTTTCTCTATCATTTTAATAGACTCAATTATGAAAGACTTAGACTTCTCGATAGGATGTTTATCAAACTTAAGCTTAAAGAACTCTCTTAGATAGACTTCTAATTCAATCTGTTCCATCTTTCTCACCTGCCTTAATTAATCTGAGAAGGCGACTTCCATATTTTTTCCTAATCTTAGGAGTTGTGGAAGTTCCCCAACAAAGCTGGACTTTTCGCTTGACTTTCTTCTTGTTTTTAATTCCCTTGTCTTGAAGTATCTTGTTTAAGATTCTACGTAGGAATTTTACATTACTCCAATCTTCTTTATCAGTTACTTCCCAATCCACATTCAAATCATGGGGATGGATAAAGAGATAATCAGGAGCACAGTCAAGCATATATATCATGCCTCTGATTACTTCAGAGAGAGAGTTCAAACCTAATGCTCTCTTCATTGAAAGCAATGTCTGAATATCTTCTTCTCTTATCTTGACAACACGTCTTCTTCTTTCCTCCATTGGA
The DNA here is from genome assembly GCA_964567335.1 of uncultured Nannocystis sp. Lineage (GTDB taxonomy): Bacteria > Myxococcota_A > Polyangia > Nannocystales > Nannocystaceae > Nannocystis. Next base: position 1,785 of record CAZMML010000504.1, read on the forward strand.
GGAGGACCAAACGCAACCCTTACCTCGTCAATCAGACGAGCTATTATAAAACGAAGTGGAGTATCAGTATCTCCAAACCATATAGTAGAGAGTTTATGTAAGACTTCCCATTCTTCCTTACGAAGAATCAAAGAACGTTCTAACCATACTGAATCCTTCCCTTCCTCCCTAAGGAGTTTTTGAAACTCTTCTTTTGTCAACTAAATCTGGTCTTTACTTCCTTCAAGATAACTTAGCATTCCAAATATTAATCCAGCCGCTCCAATTGAAAGAGCTAAACTAGGACTAAATGGAATTACTTCTCCTACTAAGTATCCAAACACACCTGCTGAAAAGATTCTCATAATAGTTAATATCATTTTCTTTTCACATCCTCAAACGCTTTCCAATTAGGCTGATTATAAAGTAGATCCATTAACATAGGATCGATAGTATTGGATGTATTCAGCTTATCATTCAAGAATTCTCTAGTCACATCAAACTTATCTACAAAAGATTCAGTGTTGTGATTAAGAATGTCTGGAGATGGAAGAGGATTATACTGTTTTGTAAAAGGTTGAACTCTTACAAAATGAACAGCAGCATTGTGCATATCAGGATATTGTAAGAAGCATCTAGCAATCTGATGTGGTTCATACTCAAGTCTGATGTCATCAATCACTACTCTGACAGGGCCTCGTTTTGAGAAGGTGCTATCATCAAGAATAGTTTCCATCTTCATGATTAATGATTCAGTAAGAACGTTCTCACCACACTGATCTCTTAGAACATCTCCCGTCCGCTGCCAAAGCTTACGAACCTCAGGAAGTTCTTTCATCTTGGCATATCCCATCTCAGACAATACATTCTGATAACTATTAAACTCATTCTCCTTAATACGAATTAAGGGATTTTGTTCATAGACAATCTTCTTGATTGGAGAAGCTACAGAAAGAATATGAAATCCAAAGTTGTCTCTTAGATACTCGGCAATAAATGATTTGCCAGACCCAAGATGACCGGTCAAAAGCAGTAATTGATGTAGCATTTTACCTTACCTTTACCAATTAGAATAAACCCAAAATTTATCAGTAGTATTTCCATCTTTATCTTCTTTTAATAAAATTATACGCTCACTAATAGAATATTTTGCTGCAATTTCACTAAAAAATTCATTTATCTGCCGCCTTCTAGTAAAAAAAAACACATTTTCAGGATTTTCACTATAATGATTATTAATTAATCCACTTTCAGAAGTGTTAGATAACTTTCTAAAAGCATTTAGAAGTGGATTCTTTTTAGATTCTCTCTTTTCTTTCTCGAATTTAGATTCAAACTGATTATATGTAGTCCCATCTTTCAACCTATCATTAAAGAAATTTTCATAAATAGTGTTTTCTTCATCAGAAAGCGGAAAGATAACCTTCGCTTTCTTTTTCAATTCGACTTCAACTCCATTAATAGAAGTTGTAATCTTAGTCTTCTTTCTTGTTTTAGTTACTCCCATTTTTCTTAGGCCAAATCTTAAAGAATGTAGGATCCCCTTTAGTCTCTTTAACAATACCCCACATGACACCTACATTGAAATCATGTAGGAAAGATGCTGAAGGAAGAGGATGCTTGGGATTCGTTTCTGCGGAATCCCTACGCGAAAGAATATACATTTCGGTTGGTGTTAATACCTTATTTAAGATTGATTGCATCTTAGCAAAATCTTGGTTCTTCCAGGCGACAGCATACTCTTGTCCTAATCCAAAGAAATAGTGAAAAAGATTAGCTGGATCTTTTTTGTTTACCTGAAACCCGGAGTCTTTTAACTCCTTCAATCATGACCTCCGTATACAACTCCCAGAATTGATCTTCTGGAAGGTCCGCAGCCTTAGGCGGATCTTTATGTTGGAATAAACTGGCAATATTACCAGGTGTTTTAAGCCACTTTTCAATTGCTTCTCGCCTTCTATTTTGAGAACGGAATGCAGTGCATGGGAAAAGTGTTATGATTGGGCAGACTGTTGTGTCCGCCGCCTTCGATCCGGTGCAGGTGTATGTTATC
>CAZMML010000505.1:0-3811 GCA_964567335.1 uncultured Nannocystis sp.
AGATCGAGTCCGCGGAGGAGTCACTGCGCCAGGACCTGGGCGGCTCGCGCGCGGAGGTCCGTCGCGGGCAGAAGGCGCTCGACGGGCTGCGCGAGGCGTTGCAGAAGTTCGGCGCGCCGAGCGTCGGGACGGGATGGAAGCGGCGGCAGGTGGCGGCCATGACGATCGAGGGCCTCGGGCTGGTGGCGCCGAAGGGCGCGTACCGCCCGCTCTCGGTGAAGGACGAGGCGCTGTGGGAGGGCCTCCGCGCCGAGGTGCGGCGGCCAGGGTCGAAGAAGAAGTGGTTCGCGGGGCTGCTCGCCGAGGCTCGCGCGGCGCTGACAGGGGGGGCGCCCGCGACGGCGGTGAAGCTCGGCAAGGATCTGTGGGGCTTCGCCGACGACGGGGTGGACGATCTGACGACGGCGCTGGCCCTGGACCTGCTGGTGCCTGGCTATGAGGCGCTCGGACGTCCGGTGCTGGCGGAGGTCACCCGGGTCCACGCGGCGCACCGGTGGATGCGCTCGGTCGACGCGTACGGCTACACGGCGGCGAGCCTGGCCGCGGAGCGGGCAGAGCTCCGTCGCCGCAGGACGTAGGCGCCCAGCGTCGAGGGCGAGGCGCGAGGCGCGGGGCCGCCGGCGGGACAGCCGCGCGCGCCGTCCAGCGCGCTGCGGCTGGGGCGATCCAGGGGCGCGGCCGCGGCGTACCCTGGCCTCGGAGGTCCGCGATGAAGGTGAAGAGCCGGGTGAAGGCGGGTTCGGAGGGGGTGGCGCAGGGTCCGGGCGAGGGCGGGACCTGAGCGCCCTCGCAGGCGACCCATGAAGACGCGCGTCGGCCGGGGCCCTGGGCTCTCGGCCCGACGCGATTGAGCGCGCGGCGATCGTTCCGGTCGCACCCGCCCCGACGCCACGGGGCTCGAGTCGCGGGGCTGAGGCCCGGGGCTCGGGGGACCGAAGACCCATCGCGCGGGCGGCCGGTCGCGGCCCGCGGCGCAGCGGACGGGCTCGCTGCAGCGATCGGGCGCTCGCCTGCGCCGCGCGTGGTGGGGGCGGGTGGCGGGCGTAGCGTGCGTGCGAGAGGAGTTCGAAGATGACGACGAAGCGATGGATGTTCGCGCTGGCGCTGGCGCTGGGCGCGTGGACGGGCTGCGATCAGGGGACGGCGGCGCCGGGCGCGGCCGCGCAGGCGCAGGCGAGCGCGGAGGACGTGGTCGCGCGGCACCTGGCCGCGCTCGGCGGGGTCGAGCGATTGAAGGCGACCCAGAGCCTGGTGATCCGCGGCGACTACACCGAGAAGGGGCGCACCGAGGCGTGGGTCGCGTACCGGGCCCGGCCCAACAAGGTGCGCAAGGAGGGGGTCCACGAGGGCAAGCCCTTCGTGAAGATCTTCGACGGGTCGAAGGGCTGGATCAAGGAGGGCGACGCGGCCTTCACGGCGATGGCGGCCGACAAGACGGCGAAGATGAAGGCGTGGGCGGAGTTCGACGACCCGCTGGTCGACTACGCGGCGCGCGGGCACAAGGTCGAGCTGGTCGGGCTCGAGGAGGTCGCGGGCGCGAAGGCGTACCACCTGACGCTGACGCTGGCGAGCGGGGACGTCGAGGAGCGCTTCCTCGACGCCGACTCGCTGCTCGACGTGCAGCGAGTGGTCCGCTACACGGACAAGGAGGGGGCGAAGAAGACGAAGGTGGTCCGCTTCACCGACTGGCGCGAGGTCCAGGGGCTGAAGTTCAACTTCGCCAGCGAGGGCGAGGTCGACGGGGAGCGCAGCACGGTGAAGGTCGCGTCGATCGAGGTCGACGGACGGATCGACCCGGCGAAGTTCTCGCCCGAGCTGACGAACACGGTCGCCATGGCTCGCTGACGCGGGCGTCAGGCGAGGCGGTAGATCGCGGCGCCCTCGGCCGCGACGAGCGGCTCCCACGCGCCCGCGCACGCGGGCGGGGGCGCGGGGTCCCGCCACGCGGCGAGGTCGACGACGCAGAGGCGGACGCCGGCCGGGCCCTCGCGGCGGACCCAGAGGTGGTGTCCGTGTGTCCCGGAGGACAGGTCTGAAGGGGCGGAGAGGACGGGGTCCTCGCGGCGGAGGCGGAGCAGCTCGCGGTAGAGGGCGAGCTGGGCGGCGTGGCGGCCGCGCTCGCGCTCGTCCCAGCGGAGGATCGAGCGGGCGAAGGTGTCGTCGTCCTGGGGGTCGGGGATCAGGTGGGTGCGGTCGGCGAAGGCGGCGAAGTCGCGGTACTCGGCGCGGCGGCCCTCGGCGACGCGGCGCCCGAGCTCGGGCGGGTGGTCGGTGAAGTAGAGCCAGGGGGTGCTGGCGGCCCACTCCTGGCCCATCCAGAGCAGCGGGGTGGTGGGGAGGAAGAGCAGGAGGAAAGCGAGGGCGCGGTCGACCGGCTCCGGGACGAGCGCGTGCAGGCGCTCGCCGTGGGCGCGGTTGCCGACCTGGTCGTGGTTCTGCAGGCAGACGACGAGGCGCGCAGGGTCTGGGCCCGGGCCGGGCTCGCCGCGGATCAGGCGGGCGAAGAGCCAGGGCTGGCCCTCGTAGAGGAGGCCGCGGCGGGCGATCTGGGCCAGCTCGGCGGGCGAGCCGGCGTACTCGCCGTAGTAGCCGTCGCGCTCGCCGGTGACGAGGCGGTGGAGGCTGTGGTGGAGGTCGTCGGCCCAGAGGGCGTCGAGCCCCCAGCGGGTGACGACCGAGGGGCGCTGTAGGCCGTCCTCGGCGATCAGGACGCGGGTCCCGGGGAGGGCGCGGACCTCGGCCGCGAGCTCGGCGAGGATGTGGCGCGGGGAGGGGTCGACGATCGCCTGGGTGGCGTCGAGGCGCAGGCCGTCCAGGCCGTACTCGCAGAGCCACATGCGCGCGTTGTCGAGGACGAGCCGGCGGGTCCAGGGGCAGGTGAAGTCGAGCGCCTGGCCCCACGGGGTGTAGCGACCGGCGGCGAAGTAGCCGGGGCTGTAGGCGGCGAGGTAGTTCCCCTCGGGGCCGAGGTGGTTGTAGACGACGTCGAGGAGGACGAGGAGGCCGAGCGCGTGGGCGCGGGCGACGAAGGCGCGCAGCTCGTCGGGCGCGCCGTAGGGCGGGTAGGGGGCGAAGAGGCCGACGCCGTCGTAGCCCCAGCCGCGCCGGCCGGGGAAGGTCGCCAGCGGCAGGAGCTCGATCAGGGTGACGCCGAGCGCGGCGAGCTCGGGCAGGCGCGCGGCGGCGGCGGCGTAGGTGCCCTCGGGGGTGAAGGTGCCGACGTGGAGCTCGTAGATCACCCAGCGGGAGCGCTCCAGGACAGGTCCGCAGGGCCAGGACCTTCGAGGCAGCGCGGCGGCGGGGCCGTGGACGCCGCGCGGGAGCCAGCGCGCGTAGGGGTCGGGGACGAGGCGATCGTCGAGGCGGAGCTTGTAGAGGACGCCGGCGGGGAGCGGGAAGGCGCCCTCGAAGAGGCCCTCGCCGCGCGGGGTCAGCGGGAGCTCGGCGCCCGCGGCGCCGGCGTCGTCGTGGAGGACAGCGGCGACGCGGGTCGCGGCGCTGGCCCAGACGCGGAAGGTGACGCGGCCGTCGCGGGCGACCGCGCCGAGCGAGAGGTCGTCGTGCTCCACGGCGGGCGCAGGATAGGCGATCAGGGGAGGAGCGAGTCCCAGAAGTCGCACTGCTCGGTGCGCACGCCCGCGATCTGACCGGGCGGGACGTCGAGGAGGGCGGCGTTGTCCTGGGCGGAGGCGTAGGCCGGCCAGGGGAGGTCCATGCCGGCGGGATCCCCGGTGGCGACGAAGCGGGCCCAGGCGGCCTGGATCTCGGCGGACATGGCGAGGTCGTCGGGGTTCGGCTGGTACTCGACCAT
>CAZMML010000506.1:0-3809 GCA_964567335.1 uncultured Nannocystis sp.
CTCACCACCGAGGACGCCCTCGCCGAGCTCGCCCGCCAGCTCGACGTCCCGCGCGCCGAGATCGGCCTCGCCGGCCTCAAGGACAAGGACGCCGTCACCGAGCAGTGGATCTCCCTCCCGGCCGCCGCCGCCGCCGCCCTCGCGTCCTTCGCTCATAAGGACATGTCCCTCGGGGCACCTCATCCGCACGGCACCAAGCTCCGTCGCGGTCACCTCCGCGGCAACCTCTTCACGATCGTCATCCGCGACCTCGTCGTCCCGCCCGCGCTCGCGCTCGCGCGCGCCCGCGCCAAGCTCGAGCGCCTCCACGCGCTCGGCGGCCTCGACAACCTCTACGGCGTCCAGCGGCTCGGCGAGCGGGGCGATAACCTCGTCCGCGGCCTCCAGGCGCTCGCCCGCGGCAAACGCCGCGGCCGCGCCGACTTCCTCCTCAGCGCCGGGCAGTCCGCGCTCTTCAACCTCTACTTGCTCGAGCGCCGCGCGCGCGGCCTCCTGCGCACCGCACTCCTCGGCGACATCTTGAAGAAGACCGACACCGGCGGCCTCTTCACCTGTACCGATCCCGACATCGACAACGCCCGGCTCGCAGCCGGAGAACTCGTCGTCACCGGTCCCATGTACGGCAGCAAAATGCGCGCCCCCGGCCCCGACACCCCCTCCGGCGCGCTGGAGGCCGAGATCCTCGCGCGCGCCGGGATCGATCCCGAGACCCTCCAGGCCTTAGGTCACACGCTCGAGGGCACCCGCCGCCCGCTCCAAGTTCCGCTGACCGACCTGGCCCTCGACCTCGACCACTCCGAAGATCCCACTAGATCCCTGACCCCGGGGATCTCCCTGTCCTTCACCCTCCCCTCGGGCAGCTACGCGACCTCCCTCCTGCGCGAAGTGCAGCTCCCCGCGGCCGGGGCGCCCGCGCCCGCGATCTGAGCGGGGTCACTGGCCCGCAAGCGAGGTCTCGGCTACGTTTCGCGGGCCCAATGAAGCTCTCGGACAAATTCCTCGAGCTCTCGGCGGTAGGTTCCGAGTGGATCCTCTGGATCCTCGTCGGCCTCTCGGTCGTGAGCGTGGCCCTGATGATCGAGCGGCTGATCCTCTACTTCAGCCTCGCGGGCCGCGACGCCGCCCTCGTGCGCCCCCTCCACGCCGCCCTCTCCGACAAGAACCTCTCCCGCGCCCGTGAGCTCCTCAAGGGCAGCCCCGCCCCTGGCGCCCGGATGGTCGAACAGATGCTCGACACCTTCGAGCGCGGCTCCGCCTCCATGGCCGCGATCATGGCCGCCCTGCGTCCGAGCGAGAAGCTCCGCCTCGAGCGCAACCTCAACTTCCTCGGCACCGTCGGCTCCAACGCCCCCTTCATCGGCCTCCTCGGCACCGTCCTCGGCATCATCGAGACCTTCCGGGCCATCGAGCGCTCCGGCGTCGTCGGCAGCGCCGAGTACTCCAACGCCGTCATGGCCGGCATCTACGAGGCCCTCGTCGCCACCGCCGTCGGCCTCATCGTGGCGATCCCCGCCGTCATCGCCTTCAACTACTTCCAGCGCCGCGTCAAGGTGCTCCTCGGCGAGGCTGACGCGCTCTCCAACATGGCGCTCTCGCTCGCGGGCGCCGGCAAGCCGAGCGACCACTAAGCCGCCGAGGACCCTGTGGCCGCCAACCTCTCCAGCGACGACGACGAGGGCATCACCAGCATCAACGTCACCCCTCTGGTGGACGTGATGCTCGTCCTCCTCATCATCTTCATGGTCACCACCACCAAGATCCAGGAGACCGAGGCCCTGGCGATCGACAAGCCCGACGCCCAGACCGGCCAGAAGCTCGAGCCCAAGCAGCATCACATCCTCCTCTCTTGCGTCAAAGACGGCACGATCACCGTCGACCGCAAGGCCGTCCAGAACGACGCCGAGATCAAGGACGCGATCACCCGCAAGCTCGCCGAAGGCCGTGAGCTCCAGGGCGTCATTCAGTGCGACGAGGAGGCCCAGGTCGGGGCGATGATCCACCTCATCGACCTCTTGCGTGAGGCAGGCGTCAAGAAGTACGCCATCGCCACGGAGAAGCCCAAGGCCAAGACCGGCGCTGGATCGTAGTCCTCGCGTATGCGCCTCGCCGGAAGTTCCACCACTCGGTCAGGCGCGGGGTCGATCGCCTCGCTAGCGCTCCACGCGGCCATCGCGGCCGCGCTCTCGCACTTCGCCCAGGAGGCCGAGCCTCTCCCTGAGCCCGACTACGACCTCGTCGAGTTCGAAGTCCCGCCCGAGCCCGAGCCCGAGAAGCCCCCCGAGCCTGAGCCCGAGAAGCCCCCCGAGCCCGAGCCCGAGCCGCAGGTCGTCCCCGAGGTCAAGAAGGACGAGCCGCCGCCCAAGATCAAGAAGGTCCGGCCGGCCCCCCAGTCTCCCCAGCCCGTCGACGACGACGCTCCCCCGCCCCTCCGCGTCGACGCCAGCCAGGCCGTCCAGAACGGCAACAGCGGCGTGCGGCTCAACGTCGGCGAGCCCGGCGGCGACCCCAACTCGCGCGGCGACCCCAACTCCAAGGGCAAGGGCTCGCGGCCGGTCGGCAGCGAGGTCGACGACAACGCCCCCAAGTGGGAGCCGCGCGGTGAGCTCTACATCCGCGAGCTCCCGGCCGTCGTCAACGTCCCGCAGGAGCAGTGCCCCGCCGTCCAGGAGCTCGGCATCGAGGGCGTCGTGATCCTCACCGTGCAGGTCCGCCGCGACGGCAGCGTCAAGGACGTCAAGATCGCCCGGGACATCGGCCACGGCTGCGGCAAGATCGCCGCCAAGGCGCTGCGGAAGGCCAAATTCCGCCCCGCGATCGCCACCAACGGCCAGCCCGCCGACTTCGAGCTCCGCTACGAGTACGAGTTCCAGCTCGACGGTTGACGCGCGAGCCCTCGCCCGCGCGGGCGCGCCCCTTTGCGTCGCGCCCGCGCGCGGCGTATCGTGTCCGCGCCGTGCTGCGCCCCGCGCTCCTCGCCACCTCGGCGATCCTGTCTCTCGGGACATCTCTCGCCTGCGCGCCCGATCTCCCGAGCGCCCAGCGGATCGCCGAGCCCCGGATCCTCGCCCTCCGCGCCGAGGTGATAGGTCCGCTCTTCCCGGACGAAGCCGACGACGTCGGCGCCCGCTGCGAGGCGCTCCCCTTCGAGAAGGTCCGGCTGACCCCCTTCATGGCCGCGCCCGAGGGCGCGCTCGACATCGCCGGCCCCGACTTCGACCCGATCTGGATCTCCTGCAACCTCGGCTTCGGCGAGGGCCTCTTCGCCTGCCTCAAGGGCGCGCTCCCCCTGTCGCTCGACGACCTCCCGATCTGTCCGACCCCGAGCTTCGCCGACATCGACCCCGCGTCCATGGAGCTCCCCGACTCCCCGAGCCCCTGCCGCCTCCCCGACGACGGCAGCCTGGACGGCCAGCAAGACCTCACCGTGCCGCTCGCGGCCAACCTCCTGATCGGCGGCGACCTCGAGGTCACCATGATCAGCAAGGGCCCCGGCTCGCCGGACACCCGCGCCTGCGCCGACGCGCTCCTCGGCGCCGCCGCCGACCTCCCCAACGACTGCATCTACGCCGTCGCACGCGTCCCCGTCGGCCCGATCGAGCGCATGCTCGCGCTCGCCGAGATGTTCGGCGTCATGCTCCCCCCGCAGCTCGGCGAGGCGCCTGCCCCAGAGGACATCCCCGACAGCGATCGCAACCCGCGGATCACCAGCTTCAACGTCACCCGCATCGACCCCGCGGGCAACGCCACCGACCTCGGCGAGCAGCCCCGCGGCGCGACCGTCGAGGTCAACCTCGGCGACACCCTCCGGA
>CAZMML010000507.1:0-3802 GCA_964567335.1 uncultured Nannocystis sp.
TCCATCGCGCCGCCGGCGTAGTAGGCCAGCGGACCCGGCGGCAGCCGCGCCGCGGCCGCGCGCTCGTAGTCGGCGACGCAGACGAGCTCGCGGTCGGCGTTGGGGTCGGGCTGAAAGCCAGCCATCGGGACGGGCGGGCGCGGGGCGCTGGACACCGCGGGAAGATAGCGCGGCTACCCGCCCTTGTGTCAGAGCCCGCTGAAGTGGCCGGCGTCGACGACCTTGCCGAGCTTCTGGAACTCGCGGCGCGTCGCCGCGACCAGGTGGCGCATCGCCAGCGGCGAGTCGTCGGCGGCCGCGAGGAAGGCGGCCGCGACGGCGATGTTGCGGATGTTCCCGCCGGCGAGCTGGAAGCGCTCGGCGAGCGCCGGGAGGTCGATGTCCGCCGCGCGCGGCAGCTCCGGCGGGAGCACCCGGCGCCAGATCTCCAGCCGCTCCGCCGCCTCGGGCAGCGGGAAGTCGACGCAGAAGTGCATCCGCCGCAGGAAGGCCTCGTCCATGTTGCGGCGGAAGTTCGACGCCAGGATCACCACCCCGTCGTAGCTGTCGAGGCGCTGCAGGAGATAGCTGGTCTCGATGTTGGCGTAGCGATCGTGCGCGTCGCGGACCTCGGTGCGCTTGCCGAAGAGCGCGTCCGCCTCGTCGAAGAAGAGCAGCGCGCTCGCGGCCTCGGCCTCGTCGAAGAGGCGCGCGAGGTGCTTCTCGGTCTCGCCGATGTACTTGCTGACCACCGACGAGAGGTCGATCTGGTAGGCGTCGACCCCGAGCTTGCCCGCGATCAGCCCGGCCGCGAGGGTCTTGCCGGTGCCCGACGCGCCGGTGAAGAGCGCGATCAGCCCGCGCCCGCCCGCCAGCCCGGTGCGCATGCCCCACGCGTCGAGCACCTTCTCGCGGTGCAGCGCGTGGCGACAGATCTCGCGCAGCACGTCCTTGCGATCCGGCGCGAGCACCAGGTCCTCCCACTGCAGGCGCGGCGTCAGCGGGCGCGCCAGCGGCCCGAGCGCGTGCGAGGCCCGGCGGCGCAGCGCCGCGTCGAGGTCGCGGCGGGTCAGCGCCGGACCGGACGCGCGGACCGCCGACGCCACCACGTCGACGATCGGACCGCCGGTGAGCCCGTACGCCGCGACCAGGCCCGCGAGCTCGTCGGCCGGCAGCGACGCGCCGTGGCGGGCGAGCGCCGCCGTCCACAGCGCCCGCCGCTCGGGCAGGCCCGGCCGGGCCCACGCCACCGCCCCGATCTCGCCCGCGTAGGCGCTCGCCGCCGGCTCCCACGCGTTCGCGCCGAGGAGGATCGCCCGCACCCGCGGCCCTCGCGGCGGGCACGTCGCCAGCAGCACCGTCGCCCGGCGCTCCTCCGGCAGCGCGTCGAATTCCTCCCAGACGACGACCCGATCCGCGAGCAGGGCCTCGCGCCGGGCCAGCTCGATCGCCCGGGCGAAGCGCTCGGGCGTCTCGCGCAGCGCCGCCGCGAGGTCGACCCGCAGCGCGCCCAGGCCCAGCCCTTCGCAGAGCGCGAGCGCCGCGGCCGCCCGACCGGCCCCCGCGGGGCCGTGGATGTAGAGGCCCTGGTGGACCTGTCCTTCGCGCCAGGCATCGCCGAGCCGGGCCAGCGCGGTCCGCACCGCGGGCGGCGCGACCACCGGCGCCGACGGGCCAGGCCCGACCCGCCGCGCCAGCGCGCCGAGGCGCGGATCGAGCTCGTCGCCGCCGCAGAGGAAGTCGACGACCCGCTCGTCGGCGACCAGCGGGGCGGCGAGGGAGCTCGCGGGCGACGCCTCGTCGCGGCGCACCAGCCCCTCGCGAAGCAGCGCGCCGCCCGGCCCGAGCGCCCGCCGCAGCGCGACGTAGTCGCCCCCGTCGGCCGCGAGCACCCGGACGACGAGGTCAGCGCTCGCGCGGCGGCGCGTGAGGTCGTCGTGGAGGTAGCCGTAGAGCCGCTCGAAGCGCGGATCGAGCTCCGGCCCGAGGACCAGGAGCAGCGCGTCGCGCTCGCGCTGCGAGAGCCCGAAGCGCCGCCCGAGCAGGTCGAGGCGGAGCTCGACCCCGGGGCTGACCACGACCTCGGCGGCGATCGCCGCCGCCAGCCCCTCGGCCTCGCGCCGCATGAGCGCGGCGACCGACGAGGGCGGCCGTTCGCCGAACACGACCGGCCGCTGCAGGTGCCAGTCGACCTCCTCCTCGAGGATCGCGATCGGCGAGGCGTCGCGGCTCGGCACGAAGGCCCCGCGGAACTCCTCGACCGCGGCGTGCAGCAAGAGCAGCAGGCGGGTGAGCTCGTGCTGCAGGTGCTCGTGGCTCTCGGCGTAGGCCAAGGGCCGCAGCATAGAGCGCGGACCTCGAGCGCCGCAATCAGGCCCCGCCGCGGCGCGCTCGCGCCCGCGACGCCCCGCGCGCCCCCGCGAGGCCAGGCCCGCCCCCCAGGAGCGAGACCGGTTCCGTCGCGGCGAGGGGGCGCGCCCGCGACCGGAGCGCGCTCGCCCGGCGCCCGGTGATACTGTGACCTCCGATGGAGCACTCCACCTACCGCGGCCTCGCCTTCCTGCTGTCCCTCGGGACACTCCCGCTCGCCTGCAAGACCGACGAGGGGACCACTGAGAGCGGCACCGGCACGACGACCGGGCCGGGCACGAGCACGGACGGGAGCGGCTCCGGCACGAGCGTCGGCGCGAGCACCCTCACCGACGGCAGCGGCTCCGGCTCCGGCTCCACAGGCGCCTCCTCCGGCTCCTCCAGCGACCCAACCGGCGGCCCGGGCGGGATCTGCGAGCAGTACGCGGCCTTCTATCTCATGTGCGACCCCTCGGGGGACAAGGACCAGCTGATCGCGGATTGCGAGGCGCTGCGCAAGAAGCAAGAGGGGGTCTACGGCCCGGCCTGCCTCGCGCTCCACGACGCGTACATCGCCTGCCTCATCGCCGGGACCTGCGACGCCAACTGCGACGCGGAGGGGACGGCGGCCTACGACTGCAGGCCCGAGGTCGGCCCGATCTGCCAGGCCTACGGCATGAAGTACATGGACTGCATGCTCGGCGACGCCACCGAGACGGCCCAGTACTGCCAGGTCGGGCTCAACACCTCCGCCTTCCAGTACGGGCCGGCGTGCGGGACCGCCTACGAGGAGCTCATCGCCTGCCTCAACGCGCTCGACTGCGCCGCCTTCGAGACCCACACCGGCTGCGAGGCGCAGATGACAGCCCTGGGTCAGGCCTGCAAGTGATCGGGCGCGCCCACGCGCCCCTAACCCCGTGGTAGCGTGGGGCATGCGCGGCGTCCTCCTCCTCTCGCTCCTCGCGTCCCCAGGGCTCGGTTGCGCCAAGAAGTGCAAGCCGGGCTCGGACCCGCCGTCGGCCGAGGCGGCGGGCGGCGGCGAGGGCCAGAAAGAGGCGCCGCCGAAGAAGGAAGAGGAGGAGTCGCCCTACCTCGACGTCGCCAACTTCAACCGCGTCGTCGAGGAGCACGCCGCCGAGGTCGTCGCCTGCTACCGCGAGACCGCCGGCAAGGCCGAGGGCGCGCCGACCGGACGCGTCAAGACGACGATCGTCGTCGACGGCGACGGCAAGGTGAACAAGGTCAGCTTCGATCCGCCGCGCAGCACCCTCAAGCACGAGGGCCTCACCCAGTGCATCGAGGAGAAGGCCAAGGCGTGGCGCTTCAACATCACCCTCACCGGCGGCGACTCGCCGATGCCCTACACCTTCGATCTCACCGAGGGCGGCATGCTCGCGGGCTAGTGCCGCCGCCGCTACATATCGATCCGAATTTGGCGCGAATTTGCGCCTGTCTCAAGAACCTGGTCTACGGG
>CAZMML010000508.1:0-3798 GCA_964567335.1 uncultured Nannocystis sp.
AGGCTCTTCGGGCCCGCGTGCGTGCGGATCGATATGTAGCGGCGGCGGCACTAGCAGGGCGGATACCCGTCCATGCCGGGGTCGGGCGGCGCCTCGCACTCCTGGTAGCCGGGCGCGAGGCAGCCGTTGGGCTGCTGGTACTTGTTCTGGCCCTTGCACACCGTGACGATCACCTGGTCGCAGACCGCCTCGGGGATGCAGCCGAGGTAGCTGGAGGTGTCCTTGAGGCACCAGATCGCCCCGTCGAAGTTGAAGGGCTTGCCCTTGACCGGCATGCAGCCGAGCATCACGCACTCGTCCTCCGTCTTGGCCGTGTTGCAGTCGACGGGCTCGCCGGTGGAGCTGGACGAGGAGCCGCCGGTCGAGCTCCCGCCGGAGCCGCCGACGCTGTCCTGGCCCGACGAGCCGCCGGTCGCGCTGTCCGTCTCGTTGACCGTGCTGCCGCCGTTGGTCTGGCTGTCGCTCATGCTGCCGCTCTGCTCGGTCGTTCCCGTGCCTGAGAGGCTCGCGCTCCCCTCGGTCACCTCCGTCGCCGACATCGTCGCCGACATCGATCCGCCCGAGGAGCCCTCGGTCGCCTGCGTCGAGCTGTCGGACTCACTGTTCGAGTTCGAGTTCGACTCGCTCGTCCCGCCGTTGTCGCCGCAGCCGAGCCACATCGCGCACACACAAACCCCGATCGTCCGCTGAAGCCACATATTGTTTGGGAGGTTAGGTGCGGCTCCCCGGCCCGTCAAAGCTTGTCGCGCGCGCGGGACCTTGCGACCCTGCGCGCACCCATGACCATCTACTTCTGGGACTTCTACGGCCCGGACGCCGAGGGCACCGCGCGCCACTTCCTCGTCCACCTGGGCGAGTACGTCGAGCGCAACGCCCTCGAGATCGAGGCCAGCGGCGTCAGCGCCGAGGCGACCGGCCACTGGGCCGCGTGGTGCAAGGCCGCGGATCGCGCCCGCGACCCGCTCCTCCGCCTGCGCCCGCGACGCACGCGCCCGGCCTGAAAAAAGATCCGCGGGGCTGCAAAGGAGCGGCCGCGCCGATCGACCTCCACTCGTGCAAGCCCAACACGAGTCCACCCTCCGCCTCCCGCTTCGACCTCTGCTCCCCGCGCGCGACTTGACCCTCGCGCTCGACCGGGGCCCCTCGCGCCGCCTGGATCCCGCCCGGCCGCTGCTCGTCGGCAGCGGCGACGGCTCCGATCTGCGGCTCGTCGATCCGACCGTCTCGGCCCGCCACGCGCGGATCGCCGGCGACGCCGGCGGGCTCGTCGTCGAGGACCTCGGCTCGACCAACGGCACCTTCGTCGACGGCGTCCGGGTCGAGCGCGCCTGGCTGCGGCCCGGGCAGCGGCTCGGCTTCGGCGGCTGCCGGGGCGAGCTGCTCGCCCCGGGCCCGGGCCCCGGGGGCGCGCCCGCACCCCCGGGCATGGTCGGCGCCTCACCTGCCTTTCAGGACATGCTCCGGGCGCTCGCCCGCTTCGCCCCCCTGCCCCACCCCGTCCTGCTCCAGGGCGAGACCGGCACCGGCAAGGAGCTCGCGGCCCGGGCCCTCCACGACCAGGGGTCGCGCGCCGCCGGGCCCTTCGTCGCGCTCAACTGCGGCGCGATCCCCGACGCGCTCTGCGAGAGCGAGCTCTTCGGCCACGTGCGCGGCGCCTTCACCGGCGCCGCGCGCACGCACGTCGGCGCCTTCGAGCGCGCCAACGGCGGCACGCTCTTCCTCGACGAGGTCGCCGAGCTCCCGCTGACCCTGCAGGCCAAGCTCCTCCGCGTCCTCGAGACCCGGCGCCTGACCCCCGTCGGCGGCGAGCACGAGCGTGCGCTCGACGTCCGCGTCGTCTCCGCCACCCACCAGGCGCTCGACCGCCTCGGGCCGGGCCGCTTCCGCGGCGACCTCTACCACCGCCTGAGCGTCCTCATGGTCCGCGTCCCCGCCCTCGCCGATCGACCGGACGACATCCCGCTCCTCCTGCGCCACTTCGCCGCCGAGCTCGCGCACGAGTTCGGCCGGCCGCTGCGCCTCGGCGACGACGCCCTCGAGGCCGCGCGACGCCACCGCTGGCCCGGCAACATCCGCGAGCTCCGCAACGCCCTGACCCGCGCCGCTGCGCGCCACGAGGGCCCGATCGGCGCCCGCGAGCTGCTCCCTGAGCCCCTCGCGCCGCGACCGCCGCCGCCGATCGACGACGCAGTGACGATCCCGCGCGGCACCTACGACGAGATGCACCGGGCCCTTCTCCGCCAGGTGCTGCGCGACGCGGGCTCGATCCGCCGCGCCGCGCAGGTGCTCGAGGTCCCTCGATCGACCCTCAGCGCATGGCTGCGAGAGCCCGACCCCGCGATCGTCTCGTGCACACACAAGTGAGTCTCGTCACCACACAAACGAGAGTTCGCGTGGGGTCCCGTCGCGTCATCCATTTTTGTACTGCAAACGACCCAGGAGGCTCTTTTGGACGTGTGTGTCGCCCTGGGCCCACAACCCGGCGAACCCAGCAACAACGGAGGCAGCCCGAGATTCGGACCGGAACCGGGGTACCGTGGAATCATGAGGATTACGAGACCTTCCCTGCTTCTTGTCTGTCTCAGCGCGGCCTGCGGCGGCGGCGACGAGGACGCGGCGAGCGCGAGCCAGACCCAGATCTCCGGAATCCTGACCCTCCCTGGCCTCACCAACGACACGAGCGAGGGGAGCGGGACCGAGGGCACCGGAGGCACGGCGGGGACCTCGAGCGACGGGACCGGCGGGGGACCGGGGGGAAGCACCCCCGGCACTTCGCAAGGCGGCCCCAAGTTTGACCTCGGCGACGCTCCCGACCAGGGCGCCGACACCGGCGAGGACCCGTGCGCGATGGACCCGATGGCGCCCGGGTGCAAGTGCACGATCCCGGACCACGTGCCCTGCGACAACGGCACCCAGGATCCCTTCCGCGCGATGGGGCTCAACTGCCCGGGCGAGCTGCAGGTCCAGGCGACCACGTATGGCAACCCGAGCGCGATCGGGGTGCGCAGCGTGTTCGGCCAGGGCGGGACCTACACCCCGCGCGAGGGCGCCCAGTACGCCGTGATCGGCAGCGGCTTCGTCGCCGACCTCAACCTGCAGACCCCGCCGGGCGACCCGAACGCCGGCCCGACGCACTGCAACGACGACCTCGGCCCCTACGATCCCGGCCCCAACCTGCCCGCCCCGCTCAAGCCGGTCAACGTCGCGGGCGACTGCACCCAGAACCTCGGCCTGATCGGCACCGGCGACTGCTCGAACACGATCCAGACCCAGTTCATGGCGGGCGGGGCCGCCAATGACTACACCGAGCTGCGCTTCATCCTGCAGGTGCCGCCTGACGTCACCTCGATGAGCTACGACTTCGCCTTCTTCTCGACCGAGTACCCCTGGTACTACCAGTCGGCCTTCAACGACATGTACGTCGGCTGGCTCGAGTCGGAGAAGTGGACCGGCAACATCTCGTTCGACCAGCAGGGCAACCCGATCTCGCTCAACGCCGGCTTCCTCGACTTCAAGGACGACCCGAACGGCGTCAACCCGATCCCCCAGTTCCAGGGCACCTGCATGCGCCAGCACGCCGGCACCAACTGGCTGCAGACCACCGCCGGGGTCTCCCCGGGCGAGACCATCACCGTCGTCTTCGCCATCTTCGACCTCGCCGACTCGATCCTCGACAGCTACGTCTTCCTCGACAACTTCAAGTGGGGCTGCGAGCCGGGCGGCAAGCCCCAGACCATGCCGCCCGGCTAGTGCCGCCGCCGCTACATATCGATCCGCGAGCACGCGGGGCCCGAAGAA
>CAZMML010000509.1:0-3783 GCA_964567335.1 uncultured Nannocystis sp.
GATGATCCTGTTCCTGCCGGTCTACGTGGTTCTGATCGGGATGCTGGCGGTCGGGCATACGCCGGAGCCCGTGGTCCGCGCGCTGCAGGAGCAGGCGGCGCGGCTGATCCACGTGTGCGCGATCGTGGCGAGCTACGAGTCGGCGGTGGCGGTGGCGGAGCGGCTCAACGCGCTGGTGCCGGGGGAGGGGCCGCGCAAGACGATGCTGATGACGAGCGGGGCGGAGGCGGTCGAGACGGCGGTGAACATCTGCCGCAGCTTCACGCGCCGCCAGGGGATCGTGGTGTTCGAGGGGGCGTACCACGGGCGCACGAACATGACGCTGGCGATGACGTCGAAGTTCGGGCTCTTCAAGAAGGGCTACGGGCCCTTCGCGCCGGAGGTGTACCGGGCGCCCTTCCCGAACGTGTACCGCCGGCCGGCGGGGCTCTCGCCGGAGGACTGGGTGGCGTGGCACTCGGAGCGGCTGGAGGAGACCTTGATGGGGATCGTCGATCCCTCGCACGTGGCGGCGGTGTTCATCGAGCCGGTGCTCGGGGAGGGCGGCTTCCTGCCGGCGCCGGCGCTCTGGCTCCGCCGGCTGCGGGAGCTCTGCGACCGCCACGGGATCTTGCTGGTGGCGGACGAGATCCAGTGCGGGATGGGCCGCACGGGGAAGCTGTGGGCGATCGAGCACGCGGGGGTGGTGCCGGACCTGGTGCTGACGGCGAAGTCGCTGGCGGCCGGGATGCCGCTCTCGGCGGTGGTCGGACGGGCGGACGTGATGTCGGCGCCGCACCCGGGCGGGCTCGGCGGGACCTACTCGGGGAGCCCGATGGCGTGCGTGGCGGCGCTCGAGGCGATCTCGATGATCACGGCGCCGAGCTTCCTGCAGCGGGCGACCGAGGTCGGGGCGCGGATGCGGGCGCGGCTGCTGGCGCTGCAGGCCCGTCACCCGCGCTGGATCGGCGACGTGCGCGGGCTCGGGCCGATGCTGGCGATCGAGCTGGTCCGCGACCCGGTGACCAAGGAGCCGTGGATCGAGGCGACGCAGGCGATGAACGCGGAGACGCTGCAGCGCGGGCTGGTGACGATCCGGGCGGGGCTCTTCTCGAACTGCGTCCGCCTCCTGCCGCCGCTGGACCTGCCCGACGAGACGGTCGACGAGGCGATGGACGCGCTGGACGCGGCCGCGGACGCGGTGGCGGCCCGCCTCGGGGCGGCGTGAGCGTTGTACGGGCGCCCGGGATCAGGTAGGAGTCGTCGGCGATGGACCGGCGCGGAGGTGCTGCGTGACGCGTGAGCTGCAGATCATCGGGGGGCGCGAGGTGGCGTCGCACACGGAGCGCTGGTGGACGGTGGTCGACCCGGCGACGGGCGGGCCGGTCGGCGAGGTGCCCTGGGGCGACGGGGAGGACGCGCGGGCGGCGATCGACGCGGCGGCGGCGGCGCTGCCGGGGTGGTCGCGGCGGACGGCGTACGAGCGCGGGGCGATCCTCGAGCGGGCGGCGGAGCTGATCGGGGGGCGCCTCGACGCGCTGGCGCGGCGGACCGCGGAGGAGTCGGGCAAGCCGCTGGCGCAGGCGCGCGGGGAGTGGGCGGGGGCGCCGAACTACCTCCGCTTCGCGGCGGAGGAGGCGCGGCGGCTCGGCGGGCGCTGGATCCCGGCGCGGGCGCCGGGGCGCCGGATCGACGTCACGTACCAGCCGCTCGGGGTGGTCGGGGTGATCACGGCGTGGAACTTCCCGATCTACAACGTGAACCGGGCGTCGGCGTCGGCGCTGGCGGCGGGCTGCACGGTGGTGCTGCGGCCCTCGGAGCTGACGCCGCGGACGGCGCTGGACTACGCGCGCGTGCTGATCGAGGCGGGGCTGCCGCCGGGGGTGATGAACGTGGTGACGGGGGAGCCGCACGCGATCGGGCAGGTGATGCTCGACGACCCGCGCTGCCGCAAGATCGCGTTCACGGGCTCGACCCGGGTCGGGCGGATCTTGATGGAGGGGGCGGCGCGGACGGTGACGCGGCTCTCGCTCGAGCTCGGGGGCAACGCGCCGGTGCTGGTCTTCCCCGACGTGGAGGACGTGGCGGCGGTGGCGCGCGCGGGGGTGACGGCGCGGCACCGGAACTGCGGGCAGGTGTGTATCGCGCCGCAGCGCTTCTACGTGCACGCGTCGATCGAGGAGGCGTTCTCGGCGGCGATGGCGGCGGCGATCGAGGCGGAGGTGGTCGGGCCGGGGCTGGACCCGCGCTCGACGGTCGGGCCGCTGATCAGCGAGCGGCAGCGGGAGCGGGTGGACGACCTGGTGGCGCGCTCGGTGGCGGCGGGGGCGCGCTGCGCGGTCGGGGGGCGGCCGCTGCCGGGGCCGGGCTACTTCTACGCGCCGACGCTGCTGCGCGAGGTGCCGGCGGCGGCGCCGATCATGCACGAGGAGGTGTTCGGCCCGGTGACGCCGGTGGCCCGCTTCGAGTCGACGGAGGAGGCGCTCGCGCTGGCGAACGCGACCGAGTACGGGCTGGCGGCGTACGTGTGGACGCGCGACCTGAAGACGGCGCTGCAGACGTCGGAGCGGCTCGAGTTCGGGATGATCGGGATCAACGACTGGTACCCGGTGACGGCGGAGGCGCCCTTCGGGGGCTTCAAGCAGTCGGGGCTGGGGCGCGAGTCGGGCCTCGAGGGGGTCCACGAGTACGTGGAGGCGAAGACGCGCTACTTCGGAGGTCTGTCGTGAAGGGCGAGGCGATCAAGGTCATCACGCTGCGCGGGGACGCGGGGGCGCGCGGACGGACGCACGGGGCGCGGCTGGCGGCGGACGTGCGCGCGTACACGGAGGAGCGGGTCCACCTGGCGGCGAGCGGGAGCTGGGCGGGGCGGCGAGTGTCGCGCGAGGAGGTGCTCGCGCTGGCAGAGGCGATGCTGCCGGCGCACCGGGCGTACTCGCCGGAGCTCCACGCGGAGATGCTGGCGACGGCGGAAGCGGCGGGGATCTCGGCGGCGGAGGCGGTGATCGTGGGCGGGTTCACGGACTTCGTCGACGCGGTGCGGGCGCTCGGCCGCGGGGCGGCCCAGGAGGACGACTGCACGGCGGCGCTGGTGCCCAGGGGGCGCGGGGGGCCCTGGTTCGCGCAGACGTGGGACATGCACGACAGCGCGACGCCCTACGTGGTGATGCTCGACGTGCAGCCGCAGGCGGGGCCGGCGGCGCTGGTGTTCACGACGGCGGGGTGCGTCGGGCAGATCGGGATGAACGAGGCGGGGATCTGCGTCGGGATCAACAACCTCACGGCGGCGGACGGGAAGATCGGCGTGACGTGGCCCTTCGTGGTGCGCGAGGCGCTGCGCCAGACGACGATCGAGGCGGCGCTGGAGCAGGTGCTGCGCGCCGACCTGGCGGGCGGGCACGAGTTCTTGCTGCTCGACGCGGCGGGCGGCGGCTTCGGGGTGGAGGCGATGCCGACGCACAAGGCGGTGACGCGGCTGGCGACGGAGGTGCTGGTCCACACGAACCACTGCCTCGACCCGGGGTGTCAGGCGCGCGAGGCGGAGAAGGCGGCGGAGCTGATGGCGTCGTCGGTGCAGCGGCTGGAGCTCGGGCAAGAGCTGCTGGCGACGGGCGAGGTGGATCTGGCGCGGCTCTTCGCGTGGCTGAGCGAGCCGTCGGCGATCTGCCGCCGCTCGCTGCCGCCCTGGCACGTGGAGAGCTCGGGGGCGGTGATCGCCCGGCCGGACACGCGCGAGCTGTGGGCGGTGTGGGGGATCCCGGCGGACAACCCCTACCACCGCTTCGTGGTGTCCCGTCATGAGTG
>CAZMML010000510.1:0-3771 GCA_964567335.1 uncultured Nannocystis sp.
GCGGGGTAGTCGTCGCGGACGGACGCGGGCGGCGGCGCCGGCTCGGTGGCGATCCGCCCGAGCAGCGCGACCGGGTTGCCCTTGCTGACGAAGAGGCGCTTCCCGACGGTGAGCTCCCAGAGGAGGATCCCGAGCGAGAAGATGTCGCTGCGCGCGTCGATCTGCTCGTCGCGACATTGCTCCGGCGACATGTAGGGGATCTTGCCGGCCGGCGCCTGCCCGCCGGTGTTCATGTCGAGGGTCGCGGCGATGGCGATGCCGAAGTCGACGAGCTTGACCCCGCCGTCGTAGGTGACGAGCACATTCGAAGGCGAGACGTCGCGGTGGATGATCCCGAGCGGCTGTCCGTCGGGCCCGCGCGCGGTGTGGGCGTAGTGCAGCGCCGCCGCGACCCCGATGACCACGTGCAGCGCGTGCTCCAGCGGGAGCCACCCTCCCCGCCCCTGCACCGCCCGGGCGATCTCCCGCAGATCCTTGCCCCGCACGTACTCCATCGTGAAGAAGTACGTGCCGGCGTACTCGCCGACGTCGTAGACCTGCGCGATGTTCGGGTGGTGCAGGTTGGCCGAGAGCCGGGCCTCGTGCATGAGCAGCCGGATCAACCGGCTGTTGCTGACGTGCTGCGGCAGCACCCGCTTGAGCGCCACGAGCTTCTCAAAGCCGTGCATCGCCGTCGTTCGGGCGACGAAGAGCTCCGCCATGCCACCGACCGCGAGGCGGCCGCGGAGCTCGTACTTCCCGAGGCGGATCGACTGCGGCTGAATAGCGCTCGGCACGGACGACGCGGCCATTTTGCCGCCCCGGGCGGCGAGGGATCAACCGGGCGCGACCGCGATGACAGGACGAGCGGGCTCGCGCGCTCGCCCGCGCGGACCTTCGCGCGTCACAGGCGAGGAGCCCAACAATGCGGACGACCGTACCGCGCGCGCCGGTGATCCGAAGATCTCGCCCCGCTGGCCCGAGAGCCGGAGGCGCTCAGCCCGGGGTCGGATCGACGCGACCGACCCGCTTCGGAGTGGAGGGCTCGGCCTTGAGGGGCCCGACCTTCTTGGGCTCTTCCTTCTTCGGCTCTTCCTTCTTCGGCTCCTCCTTCTTCGGCTCCTCCTTCTTCGGCTCCTCCTTCTTCGGCTCGGTCTTCTTCGGCTCGGTCTTCTTCGGCTCTTCCTTCTTCGGCTCTTCCTTCTTCGGATCCTCGACCGGCGCCGGCTCGAGCACGGGCGGGACCATGACCGGCGTCAGCGCGTCGGGCGGCATGCTGCGGAAGAGGAAGAAGCCCGCGGCGCCGAGCGCGAAGAGGGCCGGCGCGGCGCCCGCGACGATCGCCCCGGATCCACCCTGACCGGCGCGGAGGTTGTAGGAGGCGAGCCGCGGGGAGCTCGGGTACTTCTTGGCGAGCTCGCCGAAGGCCGCGACCGGATCGGGGCTCGCAGCCGCGAGGAGCGCCGCCTTGCCCTCCTCGTCCGCGGTGTGACCGATCGTCTGCACCGAGAAGTGGAACACGCCGCTGTCGCCGTGCTCCGTGATCCAGACCGTGCCGCTCGAGAGCGGCGAGAAGAGCTTGAGGGCGGTGCGCGCGAGGTTGGGGTTGTAGCCCTTGACCGACTTGAGGCTGTCGTCGGCGAGCTTGAGGAGCGCGGGGCTCTGCAGGCCGTCGAAGGGGACGTGCGCGACCATGGCCACCTCACCCGCCCGGAGCCCGCGCGCCAGGTCGGCCGGGAGGGAGGTGAGGGTCGCGTCCACGGCGCCGGGGGCGCGGACGTTGACGACGCCCTTGGCGTCGGGGCCGAGC
Organism: uncultured Nannocystis sp.; assembly: GCA_964567335.1. GTDB lineage: Bacteria > Myxococcota_A > Polyangia > Nannocystales > Nannocystaceae > Nannocystis. The sequence goes on from CAZMML010000510.1 coordinate 1,790, forward strand.
ACCAGCGCGAGGGTCCCCTCGGCGGCGAAGACCCATGCGTCGAGGCCCATGCCGAGGCTCTCGCTGATCGGCTTGGCCTGCGAGACGCCGCTGACGGCGAAGTGGAGCGCCTTGGTCTTGTCAGCGCCGAAGGTGAGGTCCACGAGCTCGGAGCTGAGGCGGGCGCCGGTGAGGTCCGGGATCTTGCTCGGGATCTGCGCCTTGACCAGGTTGTACCCGAGCTCGAGCAGAGCGGCGAGCTGAGCGGTGTCCTTGTGGCCGACACGGGCCTGCAGCGCGGCGGGATCCGAGGAGCTGCCGAAGAGGAACTCACCGCTCAGGCCGTCGACGACCGAGGCGAAGGGCCCGAGGTCGAGGCCGGTGTTCTTGGCGTTGACGACGTCGAGGCGGCCCCAGATGAAGCCCGTGCCCGCGGGGACGAAGCGCAGCAGGTCGGCCTGGCCGGCCGCGAGCCCCTTGAAGACCTCACGCGCGTCGGGCGGCGCCCCGACGTGGAAGACGAGCGCGCCGGCGGGGCTGCTCAGCGCGAGGTCGACCTTGCCCTCGTCGACGTGGGCGAAGGCCGCGGCCTCGTCGAGCACCACCCCGGGCAGGCTGGCGTCGAGCTTGGCCCGCACCGCCGCGGCCTCGCCCGGCTTGTAGGCGGCGAGCGCGGCCTGGTTCTTCGAGCAGCTCACGTAGCCGGCGCGCGCGCTGACCGGCTGGCAGGTCATCGACTCGGCGTCGGGCAGCTTGACGGAGGTGAGGAAGTTCTTGGCCGCGGCGGCGTCCGTCGCGGTGAAGACGATCACCGGATCTTCCCCGGCGCTGGTCTCGCTGACGACGACGCCGCGCGAGAGGTTGATCCCGGCCTGGGCCATGGCGACCTTGGCGGCCGCGATCGTCGTGCGCGCGACGTTGATCCCCTGCGAGATCTCGGCGGCGTTGTTGCCCTCCGGGTTCGCCTGCGCGAGCGCCAGGGCGGGCGCCTCAAAGGTGGAGATCGCGGTCTCGGCGAGCTGAAGGAAGGTGTCCGGGGTCTTCAGGACCACGTAGTCGCGGCCGGCGCTGTCGACCAGGCCCAGGAGGTCGTCCGTGGTCGCGGGACCGGTGGGCATCGGCACCGCGGTGGCCGGGGCGTCGGGCGTCTTGCCGGCCTCCTGCTTCTTGGCGCCGTCGGTCTTGGCGTCGGCGGTCTTCTCCTCGCCGCCGCCGCCCGACAGCGCCGCGGGGAGCTGGTTGCACGCCGCGAGCACGGGCACGAGGCAGAGGGAGGTGAGCAGGCGGCGGGGCTTCGTCATGCGGCGGAGGATAGCGAAAAGTGTGACGCACGTCCGCCGCCGGCTCGCGCGCTCACGCCCAGCCGGCGGCTGGCGCTGGGCAAGCCGCGGGCCGCGTGCCATCCTTCGCCCGTGCCCCGCTCGCCTCGGCTCCTCACGCTGGTCCTCGCCGCCGGACCGCTCGCCTGCACGTCTCAGGCGCCCTCGCGGCTGCAAGCCCGCGACGCGGCGGGGGGCCAGACCCCCGCCCCAACAGCCGCGCCCAGCCCGGCGGCAGACCCAGCGAAGGCGACGGAGGCCGGGGCGCCCGAGAAGCCGGAGCCAAAGCCGGGCGAGCTGGTCGCCGAGCCGCCTCCGGGGACCGAGCTGGCGGAGATCCGCCTGGCTCTGCGGGAAGGCGCCGCGTACAAGGTGACGACCGTCGGCAACCTCGAGTTCGGCTCGGTGATGCAGGGGACGGCGTTCGCCCGCGAGGAGCGGCTCGAGCTCTCGGGCTGCAACGGCGCGGGTTTCGCCCGCGCCTGCACGCTCGAGCACCGCTACGTCCACTTCGACGCCGAGCCCCCCGGCGGCGCGTTCCTCAAGGCCGACGAGGACGCGGTCAAGGGCCTCGTCACCCGCCACGTCCTGCGCGCGACCGGCGACCGCGGCGGACCGACCGAGGTCAGCGGCCCGCCCGAACAGACCGAGGAGAACAGGGCGGAGCAACAGGCCCTGCGTCTG
>CAZMML010000511.1:0-3755 GCA_964567335.1 uncultured Nannocystis sp.
CTCGTCGACCGGGACGTGCACGATCACCGCCTCCCCCGCGCGGCGCGGCTCCTCGCGGTCGAAGCGGTGGGTCGGCGCCTCGGCGCCGCGGCGCAGCCCGACCACCGGCGCGTCGAGGAACTGCCGGATCTCGACCGCGCTCTTGCCGATCAGCGGGCTGCCCACGCCCAGCGGCAGCTCGAGCGTCGCCATCAGCGTCTCGCCGAGGCGGTAGGCGCCGTGAACCCGCTCGTCGAGCGCGGCCGCGGCGAAGAGCGGCGCCGCCAGCGCGGAGGTCGAGAAGATCGAGTCGACCGAGAACGCCTTGCCGAGCTTGCGCGCCATGTTCTGGTCGAAGAAGCGCATGATGAGCCGGATCTTGGGGTTGATCTGCCGCGCGTCGAGCCCGACCTCGAGGTTGACCAGATCGTCGGTGGTGCACGCGACCAAACACGAGGCGTGGTCGACCCCGAGGTCCTTCAGGAGGCTCTCGCGGCGCGCGTCGCCGATCACGAGCGGCACTCCGCGGGCGCGGGCCTCCTCGACGAAGGGGCCCTCGTTGCTGCGCTCGACGACGAAGACCTGGCGGCCGCGCACGAGCAGCTCCTCGAGTACGCGGTAGCCGACGTGGCCGAGGCCGATGAGGATGATGTGGTCGCGGTAGGTCTGGGCCATGATCCGGATCCAGGCGCTGCGGTGGTTGTTGAAGTCGAGGAGCGAGAGCCCGACCTTCAGCAGCCCCTCGGCCACCACGAAGACCCCCGCGATCGGGACGGTGAAGAACATGACCCGCAGGACCCAGTCGCTCGGCAGGCCCATCACGTGCTCGAAGAAGAGCTGGGTGTAGACCTGGTAGCAAGCCGCGACGAAGTCGAGGTCCTTGATCTCGCCCGGGCTGGCGCGCCACATCAAGGTCAGCCCGCCCGCGAGCGTCAGGCCGGCGAGGACCGCGAGCCGCGGCGCGAGCTGCCCGGCGGCGTAGACTGCGAAGCGGAGCTTCGCGGCGAGGGGTGTTCGGAGCCGGCGGGCCACGGCGAGGCCCGCAGCTTAGCGCGGCGCGCGGAGGGACGGGAAGAGCGCGCTGACCAGATCTCGCCCGGCACCGCGAGCGCGCGCCGGAGTCCCGCCCCGGCCGGCTCGCGCCGCCCGAAATTAGATGGAGTGCCCGCCGCTGGCCCGATCGATCACGAATCGCGGCGAGGCGCGCGGTGAGCTCTCGCCGCGCGCCGGACCTTGGCGGACGCCGGAGACGCTGTTATCCGGAGAGGGTGGAGGATCCTTCGATGGTGAGCGACGACGAGTTACTCCGGGGGCTGTGCGCGGGCGACCTGCCGGCCGGCGACGAGCTGTGGCGCCGCCGGGTCGACGTATGGATCGAGCAGCGGCTGGTCGCGAGCTGCGCGCGGGCGGACCCGCGGGCCCTGGAGCGCTTCGCCGCGGCCTACCTGGGCGGCCTCGACCCCGCGCTGCGGCGCGAGGCCCTCGCCGCCGGCGCGATCGCCTCGCTCTGCGCCCGGCACTCCGAGGACGTCGCGCTCCTGACCCGCTTCGCCGCCGGCAACGAGTCCGCCGGCCAGGAGCTCTTCGCCCGCTATTACCCCGTGCTCGATCGCTTCGTGGCGAGCAAGGTGCCCGACCTCGAGGTCGCGGCCGACCTGATCCAGGAGACCTTCAAGGACCTGGTCAAGCAGCGGGCGCAGATCGAGTCCTTCCGGCCCTTCATGTTCCGCGTCGCGGTCAACAAGATCGGCGCGTGGTACTCGCGCCGCTACGGCCGGCCGGCGCCCGAGGGGACGAGCGGGCTCTCCGACCTGCCGGAGCTCCGCGGCGTGGTGTCCCAGGACCGCGACAAGCAGCAGCACAAGCTCCTCCTGCTCGCGCTCCAGCAGCTCTCCTTGCTCGAGCAGCTCGTGATCGAGCTCTACACCTGGGAGGAGTTCACCGCCGAGGAGGTCGGGCAGATCCTCGGCCTTCCGCTGCACAAGATCCGCCACACCCTCCGCAACGCCAAACAGAAGATGGCCGAGTTCGTCGCCCGCGGCGGCGCCGACGCGGCCCGCCGCGCGGCGACCGACGAGCTCGACGCCTTCTTCGCGCGGCTGCGCGCGCGCGCCGACGAGCGGGTCGCCGCGCGCTGATCGTCCGCGGGCCTCCGCGGCACTCCCCCGATTGTGAACGACCGACCCCAGCCCGACGCGCCCCCGGACGACGACTCGCTCCGCGCCACGCTGCGCCGCTGCTCCCCGCGGCCGCAGGTCTCTGAGGCGTCGTCCTACGTGCGGGAGCTGTGGACCCGCCGCGGCCTCTTCGGCGACAAGCTGCGGATCGACCGCTACGAGCTGATCCGACCGCTCGGCGCCGGCGGGATGGGCTCGGTGGTGCTGGCGCGCGACCCGAACTTCGCCACCGAGGTCGCGATCAAGGTCCTCGACGGCCGCGTCGACGACGCCGTGATCGACGACAAGGAGCGCGCGGCCTGGCTCCGCGAGGTCCACCACGAGGCCGTGCGGCTGATGCAGGTCCGCGGGCCGCACGTCGTCGCCGTCTACAACGCCGGGATCGTCGAGGGCTTCCGCTGGCTGGCGATGGAGTACGTCGAGGGTCAGGACCTCGAGCGCTGGCTGGCGGAGTCCCGCGCCAGGCTCCCCTGGCAGGTGATCGTCGCCCGCTTCGCCGACGCCGCCCGCGGGCTCGCGGCGGCCCACGACGCCGGCCTCGTCCACCGCGACTTCAAGCCGCGCAACGCGGTCCTGGACCGCCGCCGCGAGCGCGTGTGTGTCATCGACTTCGGCCTGGTCACCGAGGTCCGCGTCCCCGCCGGCGGCGGACCGCTACGCGCCGACGAGACCGCGACCACCGATCCGCGCCACCCCGCGACCTCGCGCTACCGCGGCGCCGGGACCCCCAACTTCATGTCTCCGGAGCAGTGCGCACGCGAGCCGCTCGACGCGCGGAGCGACCAGTTCAGCTTCTGCCTCTCGCTCTACTGGGGCCTCTACGGGCGGATGCCCTGGGACGGCGACGAGGTCAGCGCGGTCCACGTCCTGCGCGCCGCGGCCGCGGGTCGGCGCGTCCGCCTGCCGCGGCACCCGCCGCGCTTCGCCGACGCGGTGCCCCGCTGGCTCCACGCGCTCCTCGAGCGGGGCATGGCGCGCCGCCCCGAGGACCGCCACCGCTCGATGGCCGCCCTCGCCGACGCCCTGACCCGCGACCGCGCCCGGCCGCTCTTCTTCGGCGGCGGCCTCGCCGTCGCGCTCTCCGGGTCCCTCGCGCTCGGCGCCGGGGCCCTGCCGCGGCTCCACAGCCGCGCCTGCGCCGAGTCGCACCTCCTCGCCGAGGCCGAGGCCGCCGCGCCGGCGATCGCCGCCCGCTACGCCGAGGCCCCCGAGGTCGCGGCGACGCTCGCCGACTTCGTGACCCGCTGGCACGATCGCTGGCAGGCCGGCTGCGCGGACCACTTCCTCCGCGGGGCCCCCGGCCTCGCCGCGCGCCAGCAGTGCCTCTCGCGCCAGGCCGGCGAGCTGCGCCACCTGAGCGCCCGCCTGCAGCGCGGCGACCTCCCGCTGGCGCGCGCCCGCGAGGCGCTCCACGGGCTCGGCGACCCCGCGCTCTGCGACGCGGCCGGGCTGGAGCGGTCGCGGCCCGTCGACGAGCGCCAGACCGACGCCGTCCGCGAGATCGAGGAGACGCTGGCCGGCGCCCGCGCGGCGCAATGGGTCGGGTCGCACGCGACCGCCCGGAGCCTCGCCGAGGAGGCTGTCACCCGGGCGCACGCG
>CAZMML010000512.1:0-3754 GCA_964567335.1 uncultured Nannocystis sp.
GACGCTGCTCGGGACCGCGTCCGTGTTCGCGGCGTTCGGGTGGGACGACCTCGGGGCCCGCGCGGCGGTGCTGACGGTCGGGACGATCGTGGCGGTGGCGGCGTCGAAGGCGGGCGACATCTCGCAGGACCTCAAGACGGGGTTCCTGGTCGGGGCGACGCCGGCGCGGCAGCAGCTCGGGCAGCTCATCGGGGCGGCGTGCGCGTGCTGGGCGGTGGCCGGGACGGTGCTGCTGCTGTCGAGCTACGGGTTCGGGACGAAGGAGCTGCCGGCGCCGCAGGCGACCCTGATGAAGACGATCATCGAGGGCGTGCTGAGCGGCGAGCTGCCGTGGGGGCTGGTGCTGACCGGCGGCGGGCTGGCAGGCTCGGCGATGCTCTGCGGGGTGTCGGGGCTGGCCTTCGCGATCGGGGTGTACCTGCCGCTGGCGTCGATGCTGCCGATCTTCCTCGGCGGCTGCGCGCGGGCGCTGGCGGATCGCGGGGCGGCGCAGACGGGCGAGGCGCGGCCGGGGATCCTCGCGGCCTCGGGCGTGGTGGCCGGCGAGGGGCTCGCGGGGGTGCTGGTCGCGGGGCTGGTGGCGGCAGGCGCGGTGCCGAAGTCGGCAGAGCCGTGGATCGGCGGCGAGCCCGGGCGAGTGGCGACGCTGGTGCTGGTGGTCGCTATCTGCTGGTTCCTGGTCCGCGCCGGGCGTTCACGCGGGTGAGCCACCTGGCTGCGCGGGGTGAGGCGCTCGGCTGAGCCTCGTGTCTAACCAGGGTCGCGGCCGAGCAAGTAGCTGGTGACGGCGACGAGGGCCCAGAGGAGGAAGTCGCGCATCTTGCTCAGGCCGCCCTGGTCACCGGCGCGCATGTCCCGGATCGCGAAGACGAGGAACATGACGAAGAGGAAGATGAGCAGCCACGCAAATAACCCCTGCCTGTCCATCACAAGACCTCCGACGAGGCACGGTATCGCGCGGCGAGCGGATTCGCAAGATAGAATTCTTTTCGATGTCGAGACGGCTTTTGAGGAGATAGATGTAGTTAGAAACACCGAAATTTCAGCGATTTGTTTGATTTAACCGTTTGCGACGGCGAGTCCAGAGACGGAGGTCCCCCGGCCTGGTTCGAGCCGGCGCCACCTTCAGCGCGACCGGGTCAGTACTCGGCTTCGGAGTCTGCTTCGGCGAGTGCGGCGAGCCCCTGGAAGTCGTGGAGCGGGGCGCCGAGGAGCCAGAGCGGATCGACGGCGAGGGGGCCGAGCTTGATCGTCAGGTGGAGGTGCGGCGCCTCGCTGCGGCCGGTGTTGCCGACGAGGCCGAGGGTCGTGCCGCGATCGACCGGGAGGCCGGTGTGCACGAGGATGTCGCTCATGTGGCCGTAGTAGGAGGTGACGCCGAGGCCGTGGTCGACGATGACCAGGTTGCCGAGCAGCAGGTCCTGCCCGGCGAAGATGACCTGGCCGGGGCCGACGCTGAGGATCAGGTCACCGGTCGCGCCGCGGAGATCGAGGCCGCGGTGCAGCTTGGTGCCGACGCCGGTGATCGGGTTCGTGCGCCAGCCGAAGTACGAGGTGATGTGCGGGCTCTCGACGGGCCAGCCGAGGCGCAGGCCTGGCCGGAGGGCCGCGAGATCCTCCGCCTCGAAGAGGTCGACCGGGGGGGCGGGCTCGGGGGCCTCGGGGGCGGCCTCCGGGGTGGGGGCGGGGGCCGCGTCGGGGGCCTCGGCGTCGCTGCACGCCGCGGCCGCGGCGAGGGCACAGGCGAGAGGTGTCCTTCGAGCCAGGGGCACGGCGAGCGCGGGGACGCTAGCAGGTCCGCGCGCCGCGGTCACGCCTCGGGATCGGCGACGAGGAGCTCAAAGTCGAGGAGGGCGCCGAGGAGGTCCGGGGTGAGCTCGACGCCCTCGGCGCGGAGCTCGTCGAGCGCCGCCGCGGTGGGACGGCCGTCCAGGCGCGGGAGGAGGTCGACGAGGGCGCTGGGCAGCTCGAGCGCGTCGGTGTCGAGGTAGGTGACGACCCGGCTGCGCTCGGGGCCTCGGTGCGTGACGCGGATCGAGCCGAGGCGGACGCGGGCGGGCGGGCCCTCGCGGAGCGCCGCGTGCGCGGAGAGGAGATCCTGCACCACCGGGGCGAGGCTCGGGCCGCCGATCGCCTGCACTTGCGACCATGTCAGATCGGCGACGAGGTCGGCGGCCCGCCGGTAGTACTCGACCTCGCGGCCGGCCCACGCGGACCAGGGCGAGGGTTCGTCGGTCTCGCCCTCGAAGAGGATCGTGCAGGCGCACCAGTGGCTGAGCTCGCGCTCGACCGCGGTCAGCAGCGCCTCGAGCGCCTGCCAGAAGCGCTGCCCCGCGGCGCCGCGGTCGTGCTTGCAGTACCAGGTGGCGCAGATCCCGTTGCGGCTGCTCCAGATCCCGCACTGGCCGCCGAGCTCCTGCAGGTAGTAGGGGCAGTGGAGGTCGGCCGCGCGGCCGAAGGCCTCGGCGGCGAGGACCTCGCGGTAGCGCTGGCGCTCGCGCTCGGTCGCGTCGAGGCCGTGCGGCGTGGTCGCGTCGGGTTCGACTCGCATGCGCCGGAGCAGCCGCTCGCGCGCGAGCAGAGAGCCGCTCTTGAGCGCGCCGCCGACCAGGAAGTTCGGCAGCGCGGGGACGTAGGTGCAGCACTTGGTCGCCTCGGCGAAGCGGTAGCCCTCCGGCGCGCACCCCGAGCACTGCACGCAGCGGTCGCAGGTCGCGGCTTGCTCCTCGGGCAAGGGTCCCCCGAGCAGCTCACTCATCCATCTCCCGTAGAGCTCGGGGAGCATGCGACGCTGGCACGCTAGCACGCGCGCGCGGGCGAGGGCGCGCCGGCCTGCAGCGGCGCACCTTGCGGGGCCGGGCGACCTGGCCGTACTGTGCCGGCGTGGACGGGGAGGAGGGGAGGCGGGGGCCGGGCGGTGAGGCGCGTCCTCGCGTCGTCTTCGATCTCCGGGTCATCACCCGCGTCCCCGGCGGGATCGCCTCGCACCGGGTGACGGTCCGGGTCATCGGCCCCGAGAATCCGCCGACCGCGCCGGACCAGCGGCGCTGAGGACGTCTCGTCCGCGCCCGGCGCTCGAGGTAGGAGGTGCCATGCACGCGGTCGCGGCGGGCCCCGGGGTCCACGAGCACGTCCATGAGGTCTTGGCGGACGAGATCGACGCGCTCGATCACGTCAACAACCTCCACTACCTGGCGTGGACGCAGGCGGCCGCGAAGGCCCACTCTGTCGCCGTCGGCTGGCCCTTCGAACGCTACGCGGCGCTCGGGGCGGCGTGGGTGGTCCGCTCGCACCAGATCGAGTATCTGCGGCCCGCGCGGCTCGGCGACTCCGTCGTGGTGCGCACGTGGGTGAGCGAGATGGGGAAGATCCACTCGCTGCGGCGCTACCAGATCGTGCGGCGCGAGGGCGAGGTCCTGCTGGCGACCGCGCAGACCCAGTGGATCTTCGTCCGGATCGCGACGCAGACGATCGAGCGGGTGCCGGCGGAGCTGCGCGCGGCCTTCCCGGTGATGCGCCTCTGAGCCGCGCGGCGGCGCCGGGGCGCGCGGACGGAGCGTGAGGGGCCGGCGCGACGGAGGCCCCGCGCCGCGGGCGGCGAGGGTGTACAAACACGGGGATGACTGGCACCGCCGCGCCTTCTTCCCCGACCGTCGCGGTCCTCGGCGCAGGGAGTTGGGGGACCGCCCTCGCCCTCCACTGCGCCCGTCGCGGGCTTGCGACGCGGCTGTGGACCCGCACGCGCGAGCACTAC
>CAZMML010000513.1:0-3746 GCA_964567335.1 uncultured Nannocystis sp.
TCTTCGGGCCCCGCGTGCTCGCGGATCGATATGTAGCGGCGGCGGCACTAGCTCGTACCGACGCCGCGCTCATGGCGATCCGTCGCCGAGCCACGCAGCCCGGAGAGCTTCGCCGGAGCAGGGTCCCCGCGGACGGCGGCGTTGCGACGGTCCTTCAAGCATCGCTCGTGCGCACGTCGGCGCCTGCGCGCGGTGAAGCGTGCTCCCCGCCCGCAACCTGCTGCGGTACGCCGGGTCTCGCCCTGCGTACCCTCACTTCCCGAACGACATCGAGCTCGCGGAGTTTCGCCTCGTGGCTCGCTCCGCAAGCGGCCCTGCGCCGCCCCGGCAACGCGCTCGCGGCTCAGCCGCCCTCTTCGCGCTTCTTCTTCTCGGCCGCTTCGGCCTTGAGCTTCTTGAGGAGCGCCTCGTTCTCGTCGATCACGTCGTCCTCTTCGGTGCGCTTGTCGCCGGCGAGCACGGACGCGTTGAACGTGATGTTTTCGAAGCGGGCCAGCATCTGGAACACCGCGTCGCGGCTCGCGGGCGCCGGGCCCTGCGTGTCGAACTCGTCGTCCTTCGCCGGGATCTTGATCTCGCCCTTGGCGCCCTCGATGATGCACTTGTGGGCCGCGTTGAGCGCCGTCTGCGAGTCCTTGACCCGCGAGGGCAGCCCGTTGAAGAGCTCGTACTTGCCCGCGTAGCTGGCCAGCATCGTCTCGAGCGCCGCCGTCCCGCCGCAGCTCGCGTAGAGCGGGTCGTACTTGTCCGGCACGACCGAGGTCCCGACCTCCGGCCGCCCGTCGGGCCCGCGCGCCGCGAAGTCGGTCCCGGCGGTCGAGAGCATCATGAAGTCCGACAGCAGCTGACGGAACAGGATCGAGTGCAGGAAGGCCCGCTTGAGCTCGTTGCCCGCGAGCTTCTTGCTGAACACGAAGACCAGGTCGTTGTAGCCGCCGCCGAGGTCCTCGCGGTAAAAGCCGTAGCCGAGCTTCTTGTCGATCACCACGCCCTGCGCCCGCTCGGGCACCTCGGGCGTCCCCTCGATCACCCACAGCGTGTGCGCCTCGCTGAGGAAGTCCTGCCGCTCGCGCAGCTCCTTGAGGTTCGTCAGCAGGATCACCAGCTTCTCGTCCGCCGCGATCGCCTCCGCCCACGGCTTGAAGGGCGCCGCGACCGACTCGGTGAAGGGCTTCGGCGGCACCTCCTCCTGGCCGAACTCCTTGGCGATCCGCTTCAGCACCGGGCGGAAGGGCTCGTCCTGCCCGACCAACCGCCGCGCGTACATCTTGACCCCCATCCACTTCTTCCACACCTGGTCGCGACCGTCGACGTACTCGGTCTTCAGCGCCTCGGCCGCCGCCTTCGCCTCGCCGCTCAGCTCGCCGATCGCCGCGCTGGCCTCCGGCGTCGAGAAGAACGCCACCAGCTTCAGCTCCGGGTAGGCCGCCAGGACCTTCCCCATCGTCTCTTCCTTGTAGCTGTACTTCAGCTTCTCGACGAGCAGGCCGTACTCCTTGCGCGCGTTCTTCCGCGGCACCCACGCGTCCGCGTCCGCCACCCCGCGGATGATCGCCTTCGCCTTCTCCGTCTTGCTCAGGCCCTTCTTCACCGTGATCACGGCCAGCGCCCCCGGCGACAGCGAGTACGTGCGCTCGCCCTCGACCTCCCCGTCCTGCACGTCAGGCAGCCGGTCCGGGTTCGAGTAGAGCTTCACCAGCAGCGGCCGCAACGCCTCGCGCGTCTCGTCCGGCGGGATGTCCGGGATCGGGTTGCCCTTGTCGTCCTTCCGGCCCGCCTTCTGGTAGGCGAGTTCGCGCTCCAACATCTCTTGGCGGCCTTCGCCGCAGGCGGTCAGCACCAGCGCGAGCGAGAGGGTCGTGGCGTGGTAAAGTCGCATGTCTTCTCCGTGTTCCCCGTGGAGATCTGCGGCAAATCTCCGCATCGCCACGGTAGGGGAGCCCGCCAAGCCTGTCAAACCGGAGGACCCCGGGCCACTCGATCGCCTTGACCACCCTCGCGGGCGCTTTAACTCTTACGTAAACGTGATATATTGGACATCAGCCGCCTCTTGACGTGGGCCACCTTCACCATCATTCTCCCCTGCACGTAAAGTTTGGAGCCCTGAATGTCCGCCGCCACCGAGACCGCTCCCGCGACCCCAACTCCCGCCGATGACCCCTCGATGGCGGGCGGCCTCACAGTGACCGAGACCGCCGCCGCGAAGATCCAGGAGATCCGCGACGCCGAGGCGATCGAGACCTCCTACGCCCTCCGGGTCAAGGTCATGGGCGGCGGCTGCGCCGGCTTCCAGTACGACCTCTACTTCGACGAGCCGGTCGAGGGCGACAACCACTTCTCCAGCAACGGCGTCCGCCTCGTCTGCGACCAGATGAGCTTCATGTACCTCATGGGCACCAGCATCGACTACGTCGAGGGCCTGCAGGGCGCCGGCTTCAAGTTCTCCAACCCCAACACCACCGGCTCCTGCGGCTGCGGCAGCTCGTTCTCCGTCTGAGCGCCCCGGCGCCCGCCGCGCCCCCGCGCGCCCCCGCTCTGGCGGAAGAGACCTGTCTGTTCCGCCCTGCCGCGCCCCGCGCCCCCGCGCCGTAGTACGCTGGACCGCATGGCCCTCGCCCTCGACGCGCTGCGCGACTCCATCCTCGCCGAGCTCGGCCGCGACGTCCTCGTCGACCAGGTCGACGCCTACGCCCGCGACGACGGCGCGCTCGGGCCCTTCCCGCCGGGCCTGGTCGTCCGCCCGCGCGACGCCGCCGAGGTCGCCCCGCTGGTGCGCCTCTGCTACGAGCGCGGCGTCCCGCTGAGCCCGCGCGGCGCCGGCACCGGCACCGTCGGTGGTTGCCTCGCCGACCACGGCGGCGTCGTGCTCGACCTCGGCGGGCTGCGGCAGATCGTCGACATCGACGAGCGCAGCGCGCTCGCCCTCGTCGAGCCCGGCGTGATCACCCACCACCTCCACCAGGCCGTCGAGGCCCGCGGCCTCTTCTACCCCCCGGACCCCGCCAGCCTCAAGGTCTGCAGCGTCGGCGGCAACGTCGCCACCAACGCCGGCGGCCCCCGCGCCTGCAAGTACGGCGTCACCGGCAACTTCGTCCTCGGCCTCGACGTCGTCACCGGCACCGGCGCCGCCCACTTCGTCGGCCACCGCTCGATCAAGGGCGTCACCGGCTACAACCTCGCCGGCCTGCTCGTCGGCTCCGAGGGCACCCTCGGCGTCCTCTCGCAGTGCACCCTGCGCCTGATCCCGAAGCCGCCGTTCGCCGTCACCCTGCTCGCGTCCTTCGCCAGCGAGGCCGCCGCCTGCGCCGCCGTCCACCGCTGCCAGACCGGCGGCGTCACCCCGGCCGCGCTCGAGCTGGCCGATCGGACATGCACCGAACTCCTCCTCCGCAGCGGCACGCTCGCCGTCGACGTCCCGGCCGACGCGCGCACCCTGCTGTGGGTCGAGCTCGACGGCGACGCCGCCGGCCTCGACCACGCGCTCGCCCGCGCCGCCGGCCTGTGCCACGAGGCCGGCGCGATCGCCGTCGCCACCGCCGCCGACCCGGCCACGCGCGAGCGCCTGTGGGACGTCCGGCGCGCCCTCAGCTACACCCTGCGCAGCCACTGGCCGAAGAAGATCAGCGAGGACGTCGCGGTCCCGCTCGCGCGCCTGCCCGACCTGTTCGCCGCCGCCCGCGAGATCGGCGAGCGCCACCGCGTCGACGTCGCCAGCTTCGGCCACGCCGGCGACGGCAACCTCCACG
>CAZMML010000514.1:0-1286 GCA_964567335.1 uncultured Nannocystis sp.
GCAGGTGCGCCAGCTCGAGCAGCGCCTCGGCGCGCGCCTCTTCTCTCGCGTCGGCCGCCGCCTCCAGCTCACCGAGACCGGCCGGACGGCCTTTCGCTACGCCGACGAGATCTTCGGCCTCGGGCGCGAGCTCGTCGACGCGGTCCAGCGCGGCGCCGCGGGCCGGCGGCCGCGCCTCGTCATCGGCGTCGTCGACGTGGTCCACAAGCTGATCGCGTACCGGATGATCGAGCCGGCGCTCCACCTCCCGGGCGGCGTGAGCCTCGAGTGCGGCAGCGACAAGCTCGAGCGCTTGATCCCTCGCCTGACCAGCCACGAGCTCGACCTGGTCCTCTCCGACGCGCCGCTCGCGCCCGACCGCGGGGTGAAGGCCTACAACCACCCGCTCGGCCGCAGCGAGGTGGTGGTCTTCGCGCCGCCAGCGCTGGCGCCGCGGCTGCGCCGGGGCTTCCCTCGCTCGCTGCACGGGGCGCCCTTCCTGCTCCCGGCGGGCTCGTGCGCGCTGCGCCGCGAGCTCGAGCGGTGGTTCGAACGGCACGAGATCCGCCCGGACATCGTCGGCGAGATCGAGGACAGCGCGCTGCTCAAGGTGTTCAGCCAGGCCGGCGTCGGCGTGTTCGCCGGGCCGGCGGCGATCGAGGTGGAGATCGCCCGCCAGTACCGGGTCCAGCCGGTCGGGAGGGCGGAGGGCCTGGCCGAGCGCTACTTCGCGATCTCGGCCGAGCGCCGCGTCCGCCACCCCGGCGTGCTGGCGATCGCCGCCGCGGCGCGCGCGGAGCTCTTCGGGGCGTGAGCGCCGGGGCGCCCCGGGGGCGCTGCGAGGACTCGTGGGTTAGGGGCTTGCTCCGGGATCCTCGGCTGGGCCTTCGCCGGGCGGCGCTTGCACGGGGAGCGCCGACCCGACCGCGCCGGGAGGCGTCGGCTCGGCCGGCGGCGCGGGGCAGGCCGCCTTGTAACCGAGCTCGCAGGCCTTCTTCTGGTACACGTCGCTTTGGACCTTGTTGTGCGGCTCGTAGATGCGAGAGAGGAGGTAGCAGCCGTCCGCGTTGTTCTTGAGGCAGGCCTGGTCGTAGAACGCGGACGCCCGTGTGCGGCTGTCCCGGGACGCATCGTGCGTGAGCTCGTAGAACATGCCGACCATGACGCAGTACTGGGTCGCGCCGGCGTTGCACTGGCGCACGTGGTGGGCGGGAGGAGGGGCCGGGCGTTTCTGTTTCAAGGGTGGAGGTGGTGGTTCAGGGTCCGGATGCACCATGGGGGGGGGTGGGGGGATGTTCGGCGGAGGA
>CAZMML010000514.1:1296-3746 GCA_964567335.1 uncultured Nannocystis sp.
CCCCCCACGCGCTTCGGGCCTGCCTACGCCACCGTGGGGGCGGTGACGCGGGCGGGAGCGGGCGGCTGGTGGGGCGGCTGTACGCGCTCGACGGCGGCGGGGGGTCGCGGATGGGGATGTGGCGGAGATCGGAGGAGCGCGCGGTAGAGGTCGAAGACCAGCAAGATCGCCCCGATCAGCGCCAGCGCGCGCAGGCCCCAGCGCTTGAGCCGAGACTTGTCGTGCTGCTTGCCGTGGGGGTGGAGCAGCGCGCAGAGCTCGCGGGCGGCCTCGCGGTGGGCCGGGTCGAGCTGGAGCACCCGCCCGAGCAGCTCGATCGCCTTCGGCGCGTCGCCTCGCGCGTTGGCTGCGAGCGCGGCGCCGAAGACCTCGCCGATCTGCACCTGTCGCACGACCTCGGCGCGGAGCGCTTCGACCTCGGGGAGATCGGCGAGGGTCTCGCGCCCCTGGTCGAGGCGCTCGAGGGCGCGGCTAAACTGGCGCTCCTGTACGAGCTCGCGGATCGTCTCGAGTTCGCGGAGGGCGCCCTGGCGGCGGAGCTCCTGCGAGACCTCCTCGATCGCCCGGGTCGCGCCGGCCTCGCGGAAGCACGCGAGCGCCTCGTCGAGGCGGCCCATGCTCCGCGAACGCTCGCCGCGCTGCTGCCAGATCTCGGCCGCGCGGGCGCTCGCCTCGCGGTTGCCCGGGGCGAGCTCCAGCGCGCGCAGGAAGAGTTGGAGGCGCTGCTCCTCCAGCGCCGGCTCCGAGAGGGCGTCGGCCCATGAGAGCAGGAGATTGACGAGGTGGGGCCGGATCGCGGCGGGTTGGGTCGGGTAGAGGCGCTCCAGGACCTTGAGCGCGTCCTCGTGGCGGCCCTGCAGGACGTAGATGTGGGCGAGGAGGATCGCGGCGCCGACGTGGTTCGGGTTCTGGTGCGGATCACGGAGGATGAGCTCGAGGATCGGGACGACCTGGGCCGCGCGTGTGACGTCGTCGCCCTCGCTGCTCTGCCACACGCGGGTGGCGGTCTCGAAGAGTTCGTTGGCCGCCGGGACGAGGTGGTCCAGGTGCTCGCGCACGGTAGCGAAGCGGCGGTGCAGTCGGATCCAGAGGCGCAGGAGCTCGACTTTGAAGCTGTAGCGGTCGTCGGTCTCGTCGAGGAGGTCCCAGTCGCAGAGCCGTCGCGAGGCCGTGGCGAGCTGGCTGACGACCTCTCGCACGCCGATCTCTCGCAGCAGGGTCTCGAGCTCGGCCTGGTTGACGGAGGGGCTCCCGTGCTCTGCGAGCGCGGAGGCGACGATCTGACAGGCCGGGGTGAGGCCGTCCCACAGCCAGGTGAGCATGTTCCGCGCCTCCTTGAGGACGGCGGGGACGCTCTCCTGGACGTTCGCGGCGGAGACCTCGCGGGCGCCAGTCTGCTGCGCGGCGCTCCACAGCACCGAGCCGATGAGCTGCGTCAGCATCGGGTGCCCGCCCGTGAGCGCCCAGATCGCGTCGCGGGCCCCCACGCCCCAGCGCAGGTCTCCGTCGCGCTCGGCGAGGTCGAGGAGGCTGTCGAACTCGGTCCGGGAGAGCGTGGAGACGTGGACCGTGCGAACACCGCGGAGCAGGAAGCGGGCCGGCGCTTCGAGGTCGTCCATGGTGCGGCCGATGGTGTAGATGGTGGCGAGGCGCCCGTGGGGATCGGCGTCGAGCAGGCTCCCCAGGTAGGCGAAGAGGCCGGTCGCGCTGCTGTCGAGGGGGTTGGCGAGGACGTCGAACTCGTCGAGGAGCAGGACGACGCGCCCCTCCTCGGGCAGGGCGGCCAGCACGGCCGGGAGCCACGACTCTGCGAACTCCTGTTGGGGCGCCGCGCCGAGGGCGGGCGCGGGGAGCGTGAGCGCGCTGGCGATGGCCGTCGCCAGCGCGCTCACGATCTGGTCGACGCTCGCGGAGGCGCGCCCCTGGAGATCGAAGAGCACGGGGTGCCAGGGACCGACGTCGGGCAGCCGGGCGCGGAGGTGGTGGAGGATCGAGGTCTTGCCGATCCGCCGCTGGCCGAAGAGCAGCAGGCCCGTCTCGGCGGGCTTGCGGAGGAAGTCGTCGATCCGCGCGAACACGTCGGACCGGCCGACGAACGCGGGGGTGTTGCCGACCGAGTTTCCGGCGACGAAGGGGTTCAGGCGCATGGGAGCACCCCCAGGACTACGGGGTGGCAGCCCTTCTCGAAGAGCGCGCGGCGCGACGCGAAGATGCGCTCCCCCTCGCCGGGGGCGGCCGCGGCGAGCCAGTGGGTGTCGCGCGCCTGGTCGAGGATCCACCACTCGAGTAGACGGGGCCGGATCTGCCACCCTGGCGCGGACGAGGCGGGCTGCACGAGTTGGCGCTCGAAGAGCCGCTCGAGCGCCAGCTCGGCGGGGGTCGGCGAGATGTCCGGCGGAGCCTCCCACAGCGAGAGGACCCGCTGGATCTCGGGGTTCGCGGTTGGGTCG
>CAZMML010000515.1:0-3742 GCA_964567335.1 uncultured Nannocystis sp.
GAACTCGCAGACAGGCTCGACCGCCTGTTCGCCCGCGCCTGCGCGAAGCACCCGGGCCGCCGGTTCCCGAGCGCCCGGGCGATGCAGGCCGCCCTGCTGAGCGACTACTGAGGCCGATACCGCGGCCGATACCGAGGGCCGACGCCCGCCCCGCGACTCGCTCCAGGGCCCGCCCCGGACCCCCGCCGCCGCGGTTGGGGCCTGGAGGGGACGCTTGCCCCGCGGGTTTTTTGGCGCTTATAGTCGCTCGAGCGTGCTGAAGACAGTCCGCGTGCCGCCGCCGTTCGAGCCGCTCTTCGAGCAGGCGCAGGAGTACGTCGGCCGCTTCTTCTCCGAGCGCCGCGACATCCCCGAGCAGGCCAAGATCGAGGTCTTCGGCCAGCGCTACATGCTCGTGCGCGCGCGCGCGATGTCGGTCGAGTTCTTCGAGATGATCCAGCGGCTGTACCGCGACAAGGGCCAGGACGAGGCCCTCGGGGTCGCCCGCAGCCTCCTCTTCGACATCGCCCACTCGATGGGCCTCGCGGACGCCAACGACTTCGCCGAGCGGATGAACCTCCAGGATCCGATCGCGCGGCTCTCGGCTGGACCTATCCACTTCTCGCACGCGGGTTGGGCCTTCGTCGACATCTTCGCCGAGAGCCGCCCCTCCCCCGACGAGAACTTCTACCTGATCTACGATCACCCCTACTCCTTCGAGTCGGACTCGTGGATCAGCGCCGGCAAGCGCACCGACTTCCCGGTCTGCGTGATGAACGCCGGCTACTCCTCCGGCTGGTGTGAGGCGAGCTTCGGCGTCCCGCTGGTCTCCTCGGAGATCCTCTGCCGCGCCAAGGGGGACGAGCACTGCCGCTTCATCATGGGGCACCCCTCGCGGATCCAGGGGTACATCCACGACTACCTGCACGGCCAGCCGCACCTCGCGGAGCACGTCACTCGCTATGAGATCCCCGGCTTCTTCTCGCGTAAGCGCCAGGAGGACGAGCTTCGCAGCCGGGAGGAGCAGTACCGCGGGATCTTCGAGGCCGGCACCAACGCCCTCCTGATCCTCGACGACACCGGCGAGATCGTCCAGGCCAACCCCGCCGCGCTGCGGCTCTTCCGCTGCGAAGAGGAGCAGCTCCGCGGCCACTCTGTCTCCGATCTGCTGCCCGCGCCCGGCTTCGTCCAGCGCTTCGTCGGCGAGGTCCGCGAGACCGGGCGCTACCTCGCCGAGGAGAGCGCCCTCTCGCGCGACGGCCAGCAGTACTTCGTCGAGGTCCGCGGCGCACGCTTCCGCTTCCAGAACCGCGACCACCTGCTCGCCGTGGTCACCGACATCACCGAGCAGAAGCTCGCCCAGCTCGCGCTCCGGCAGGCGCACGACGAGCTCGAGCAGCGCGTCCGTGACCGCACCGCCGAGCTCGAGCGGCTCAACAACCAGCTCCACTCGCTCAACCGCCAGCTCGTCTCTGCCCGCGACTCCGCGATCGACGCCAGCAAGGCCAAGAGCGCCTTCCTGGCCAACATGAGCCACGAGCTGCGGACCCCGCTCAACGCGATCATCGGCTACAGCGAGCTGATCGAGGACGAGGTCCGCGAGGACGACGGGCAGCCGATCGACCTCGCCGACCTCGGCAAGATCCGCGGCGCGGCCCGCCACCTCCTCGACCTGATCAACGACATCCTGGACTTCTCGAAGATCGAGGCGGGCAAGATGGAGCTCTTCGTCGAGGACTTCGCGCTCGACCTGCTCGTGCAGGAGGTCGTCGCGACGGTCGAGCCGCTCGCGCGCAAGAACGGCAACCGCCTCGAGATCGTCGCCCGCCCGGGCCTCGGCAGCGCCGCGCTCGACCGCACCAAGGTCAAGCAGATCGCCATCAACCTGCTCAGCAACGCCTGCAAGTTCACCCACCGCGGCGTCGTACGCTTCCGCGTCGCGCGCGAGCCCGCCGCGGCCAGCGACGAGCTCGTCATCGAGGTGCAGGACACCGGCATCGGCATCGACCCCGACCGCCTCGAGGAGCTCTTCCAGCCCTTCCGCCAGGCCGACGAGTCGACGACCCGCAAGTACGGCGGCACCGGCCTCGGCCTCTCGATCAGCCGCCACTACGCGCAGATGATGACCGGCCGGATCGACGCCTTCAGCGCGCCCGGCAAGGGCTCGACCTTCACGGTCCACCTCCCCCTCGCCCTGCCGAGCGTCGAGGCCGCCGAGTAGCGCCTCAGAGCTTGAGCAGCTTGAAGGCGTGCGTCCACTGGTTGCGCACGAAGCCCGGCGCGCACCAGAGCTGGCAGAGCGGCTCGATCGCGCGGGCCGACTCGACGAAGCCCATGTCCTCGGCGTCCCAACCGAACCCGTCCAGGATCGCGGTCGCCTGCGCCTTCGCGCCTTCGTCGTCGCCGCAGATGAACATCGTCGGCCGCCCGCCCGGGAACTTCGGATCGATCATGAAGGGGTTGCCGACGGACGAGAACGCCTTGACGAAGCGCGCCTGCGGCACCGCCTTCTGCAGCCGCTCCATCAGCGACTCGTTCGGCCCGGTGAAGAACTGGATCACGCCGCGGGCCGGCGGCGCCTCGGCGATCGGGTTGGTCGCGTCGAGGACCAGCTTGCCCGCCAGGCGCTCGGCGCCCGCGGCCTGCAGCGCCGCCTCGGCGACGCGGCCCGCGACCGCCAGCACGATCACCTCGCCGTGCTCCGCGACCTCGGCGAAGGTGCCCTCGCGCACCCCGCTGGTCGCCGACCACGCGGCCAGCTTGCCGCCCTCCCGGCTCCCGATCATCACGTCGTAGCCGTGCTTGTGGAAGCCCGCGGCGAGCACCTTGCCGACGTCGCCTGAACCGATGACTCCGACCTTCTTCGCGTGTGACATGCTCCTCCTGCCCGCTTGCGCAACGGGACGGCGAATCTATCACGCGCCCGGCGCGACCTGACCGCGCCGACGCCGCCGCTCAGCGCGGCGGGCCGCCCTCCTCCGGCGTGAGGCCCTGGATCCCGGCGACCAGCACCGAGTGCAGGCGCGGCTCGTCGATCTTCGCCGCGATCGCGTCGGCGCAGCGATCGCGCAGGCGCACCGCGTCCGCCAGCGCGCGCCCCTCCGGCGCGAGCGGCGGGAGGATCTCCGCCTCGATCGCCACGTGACGGATCAGCCATGTCCCATCGCGCAGCGCCGTTCGGGTCCCGCGCAGGGCCACCGGCACCACGGGCAGGCCGGTCTCGCAGGCGAGCCGGAAGGCGCCGAGCTTGAAGGGGCGCAGCCCGACCTCGCGGGAGAAGGTCCCCTCCGGGAAGAGCACCACCGGCGCGCCCTCGCGCAGCACCGCCGCGACCGCGTCGAGCCCGGCCAGCGCGCGATCCGCCTGCAGGCGCTCGAGCAGCACGTGGCCCGCGCGGACCAGCACCGGGCCGAAGAGCCGCTGGTCGCGGCACTCACCCTTGACCGCGAAGCGCACCTCGGGCGGCAGCGCGGCGATCAGCACGAAGGGATCGAGGTAGCTGCAGTGGTTCGGCGCGAGGATGCACGCGCCGGCCGGCAGGTGCTCCAGCCCGCGCACCTCGGGCGCGAGCCCGATCGCGCCGAGCGCCGCCCGCGTCGCCCGCCGCGAGAAGCGGCGCAGCGGCGCGCCCGCCGGGATCACGCGGGCGGCCACGAGCGCGCCCGCGAAGGCGCCGCCGAAGGTCGCCGCGGCGAACCCGCCGTAGGCGAGCTCGCCAGCCCGCTCCGCCAACACCCGCGCCCGCCGCGGGAGGCCGCGCAGG
>CAZMML010000516.1:0-3742 GCA_964567335.1 uncultured Nannocystis sp.
TGATCGCGGCGGCGCAGATCCTGGCGCGCCCACCGGAGGGCTGGAAGCCGGATGGGTTCGCGCCGACGGCGATGGCGGCGGGCGAGCTGACGATGCCGATGGCGGTCCGCACGCGCCAGTTCTGGCTGCTGTGGGGGATGCTCTTCATCAACATCAGCGCGGGGATCTCGATCCTGGCGCAGGCGTCGCCGATGATGCAGGACCTCTTCGGCCGCTCGCCGGAGCAGGCGGCGGCGATGCTCTCGGTGATCGCGGGCTTCAACGCGGCAGGCCGGATCTTCTGGGCGTCGCTGTCGGACTACCTGGGGCGGCGGACGGTCTTCGCGATCTTCTTCGCGGTGCAGGCGGGGCTCTTCGCGGCGATCTCGGCGCTGGCGCAGAGCGGCCAGTGGGGCCTCTTCCAGGTCGCGGCGGTGGTGATCTTCACGATGTACGGCGGGGGCTTCGCCACCATCCCGGCGTTTCTCGCCGACCTCTTCGGGGCCCGCAACGTCGGCGCGGTCCACGGGGTGATCCTGACGGCGTGGAGCGCCGCCGGGGTCGCGGGGCCGATCTTGATCACGCGCGTGCGCGAGGCTCGGCTCGCCGAGCTCGCGCCCGGGGCGTCTCGCGTCGAGCTCTACGAGACGACGCTGTGGATCATGAGCGCGGCGCTGCTGGTCGGGCTCGGGCTGGCGCTCGCGATCCGGCCGCTGCGGCGGACCTCCGCGGGCTGAGCGCCGAGCCTCACGCGTGCGGGTCGCGGAAGAGCTCGGCCGCGCTCGTCGCCTCGAGGCTCCGCGCGAGCCAGGTCCCGAGGGTCTCCAGATCCCGGCAAGCGCGGATCGTCGCCTCTTGCTCGGGGGTCAGCGTGAGCGCGCGGAGGCGGAGGAGATCGAGCAGGCTCTCGATCCTGCCCGCGAGCACACCCTCGGCCTTCCCCTCGGCCTTCCCCTCGGCCTTCCCCTCGGCCTTTCCCTCGAAGCGGCCCTCGATCTTCCCCTCGAGGAGACCCTCGGCCTTGCCCGCGAGCATGCCCGAGAGGAGGCCCTCGGCCTCGCCCTCGGCGCGACTGAGGGCGCGCAGCTCGTCGAGGCTGCGGACGCCGTGAGGCGCGAGGAAGTTGCGGAGGACCGCGGCGAAGGCGGCGCTCGGCTCGACGAGGGCGCGGACGGGGATCGGATAGTCGAGCAGCCCAGGGGCGGTGAGCTCCGCGTCGGCCCCGACGCTCCGCACGGGGAGGCCCCGCTCGTGGATGTCGACGCGCAAGGGCCCGACGAGGTGGACGACCCACAAGATCTTCGTCCCGGCCTCGAGCAGCTCGGTGATCTTCTGTTCGAGCTGCCGCATGTCCTGACCAACGCTCGCGTACTCGACCGCGAGCGGCGGGGCCTTGGTCTGCCAGCCGAACCCAGGCTCGACGCCGATCGCCAGATCAGGGGCGCGGAGGTTGCGGTCGTCGTTGAAGGCGACGCCAGCGTCCGCGCCGACGAGGCCCCGGGTCGCAGGATCGGAGGCGAGGACGGCTCCGCCGAGGATGTGCGCCGTCGCGTGACGTCCTCCCGCAGGTAGACACTCGATCCGGTGCCCGTCCGAGAGCTCGTAGGGGTCGCCGTCGCGGAGATCCGACGCCCGGTGCGGGCCCGGCGTGGAGTACGTCCCCGAGCGCGCCCCCGGCGCCATCATCGCGTGATCCGACATGGTTCTCGCATGGTAGCACAGGGCCCGGGCGAAGTCGCGCCTCGTCCCGCGAGGGCGCGCAGGTCGGGACACGCGGGGCCCGGTGACGAACCAAAGGGTCCCCCCGGGCCTCATGCCCCGCTCTGGACGAAGTGCTCGCGGTCTCGCTGGGTGGTCCAGCGCTCGAAGGTGGCGAGGGTGTCAGGGTCGCCGGCCGCGAGCTTCTCGAAGAGGTAGTCCTGGATCCCCTTGTGGATCTGGCACACGGCGCTCTCGCGCATGCGGCCGAAGATGCTGCCCTGGCTCTTGTGGTTGAAGCTCGGGATCGTGCCGCAGTAAGGCTGGTAGGTGCAGTGGACGCAGTCAGGCTGACCGTCGAGGTTGCTGGCGAGGGCCATGGCGCGGACGGTCTCGTGGCCGACGAGGTCGCGGTAGCTGCTGGTCGCGACGTCGCCGATCAGGAAGGTGTCGTCGCCCATCTCGTGCAGCATGCGGCCCTCGTCGCAGGTGAAGACCTTGCCGTCGTAGTTGTAGGCGAGCGCGCCGAGGCCGGCCCCCGAGGGGCTGCGGATGTCGAGGTAGCCGGGGTCCTCGCCGCGCAAGATCTTGGTCAGGAAGATCGCGGCGTAGCGCTCCAGGACCTCGACGCCCTGGCGGTTCAGCTCGAGCATGTAGTCGACGGCGCGGCGGTAGAAGGCGAGGAACTCGGCGGGGCCGTAGCCGAGGCGCTGGCGGGTGCGATCGGCGAAGCCGAAGGGGTCGAGCGCGCGCAAGAAGAGGGCGCGGCAGCCGAGCTCGACGTAGGTGTCGACGACCTCCTTCCACAGCGGGAGGGTGTCGCGGGTGGTCGTCAGCAGCGCCTCGACGCGGTAGAGCGTGGGGTCGAGGCCGGCGGCCTCATAGGCGGCGTTGACCCGCCGGATCCCGGCGACGGCCCGCTGGTGGGCGTCCTGGGTCGGGAGCTTGCGCTGGGCGTTGTGCAGCTTCTCGGGGCCGTCGACGCTGGTGCAGAGCTGGACGCGCTTGTCCAGGAGGTAGGCGAGCCTGGCTTCGTCGAGGAGCGCGAAGTTCGAGACCATGGTGAACTGCAGGCGCTTGCCGGCGGCGCGGTTCTTCTCCAGCGCGACCTCGATCGCGCGCTGGACGACGGGGAAGTTGACCAGCGGCTCGCCGCCCTGGAACTCGATCGTCAGGAAGGGGCTCGGGCTGCGGAAGATCAGGTCGACCGCCCGCTCGGCGATCTCGGGGGTCATGTCCGTGTGGACCTGGTCCATGTTGGCGCGCGAGGCGTGGCAGTAGGCGCAGGTCTCGTTGCAGCGGAGGGTGACGACGAGGAGGTGGAGGTTCGGCCCGCCGGCGAGGTAGCGCTTGCGGGCGCGGATCCGGTCGGCGGCGGCGCGGACGTCGTAGTGCGCGCGGAGGAAGTTGCCGGCCTTGAGGCGGGCGTGGAGCTCACTGTCCTCGGGGACAGCGCCCTCGGCGAAGGCGCGGAACTCGTGATCGGCGAGGAGGAGGTAGGTGCCCTCGGTGTTGGTGACGAGGACCTTGCCGCCGACCGGGCGCCAGCGGAAGAAGGCCTGGGTGCCGGCGCGCGGCCGGATCTGGGCGAAGGGGGTCACTTGGGTCCTCCGCGCTGGATCGTCAGGCCGAGGGCGTAGTTGCCGAGCTCGCCGACGATCCGGCGGGCGCGGGCGGGGTCGCTCGGCTCGAGGCGGACGACCCAGTGGTCGGGGGCCTCCTCGAGGTCGAAGCGGGCGAAGCGGGCGAAGGCCTTGACGGCCTGGTCGACGGCCTCACCCGCGTAGAGCTGGCGAGAGTAGCGGAGCTCGATCACGGGGCCTCCGGGTCGTTGCGCGGGGCCTTCTTGCCGTGCTTCTCCTCCCACGACATGGCGATCCCGAGCGGATCCTCGAAGCCAGGGTCGCTGAAGTCGAACTTGGCGAGGTCGTCGAGGCTGGGCTGACCGATCGCGCCGGCGAGCGCCTGGAGGGTGGCGGTCTCGATCAAGACGCGGTTGTCCTGGGTGAGCTGGTGGCGGAAGGCGCAGCTCAAGAGCTCGTTGGCGAACTCGCCGACGAGGGCG
>CAZMML010000517.1:0-3736 GCA_964567335.1 uncultured Nannocystis sp.
GGGATCGTCCGGCGTCGACGCGGCCGTGAGGAGCGCCTCCTCGTCGTTGCAGCTCGCCACGCTGGGCAGCGCCGCCGCCGCCTGCACCGCGTTCTCCACCACCGACGCGTCGGCCGCGGCGAGGACCTCCACGAGCGCCCCGAGGTGCGCGCGGCGACGGCCGAGGCACGCGTAGCGCAGGTCGGTCAGGCGGTTGGTCAGGGTCCCAGCCGCTTGCGCCTCACCGGCGGCCCGCCGCGCCTGCACCAGCGACTGCGCGTCGGTGTCGAGCCGCGCCTCGACGCGGCTCCACGCCTCCGTCGCGAAGGCCACCTTGGCCGCCGCGAAGGCGCGCCCGACCTCCGCCTTGCGCCCGGGGTCCCAGACGCCCGCGAGCTGACCTTGCTCGGCCTCGCAGCGCGAGGTCACCTGCGTCGCCGCCACCGCGTAGCTCGCCGCCGACGCGCCCACGACCAGTCCGATCATGCCCGCGACCCGCAGACGAACGCGCCAGGGATCGTGCTCCAGCGCCTCGAGCATCACCTCGAGGCTCGGCCAGCGGGCGCCCGGCTCGCGCGCCAGCCCCCGCGCGAGCACCTTGAAGATCCGCCGCGGCACCCTCGACTCGAGCGGCGGCGGCGGCACGATCCCCTCCTTGATCAGCGCCCGGATGCTCTCCCACGTGTCCCCGCCGAAGGGGCGGACCCCGTAGAGCGCCTCATAGAGGGTCACGGCGAAGCTGAATTGGTCCGACGCGGGTCCAGCCGGCTCGCCGAAGTGCTGCTCCGGCGACATGTACGCCGGCGTCCCGAGCACGTTGCCGACCTGCGTCAGCCGCACCGACCAGTGCAGGCTCGAGCGCTCGATCGCCTCGCCGATCGTCTGCCCCACGGGCGAGCTCGCGGGCAGCGTTGTGCCGCTACGTTTCTCCGAATCGTCGATTGGGTCCGGAAGAGTCGCCCTTACAAATTTCCGCGGCTCCACGGAGTAATGTCGATGCTTCGTAGTCTCCGCCTCCTCGCGCTCTGGTCCGACAGACACCGGCTCCTCCGGCTCGTCACTCGTCGCCGCGCCGGTCTCGGCCTGGACGAGCCCGAAGTCGAGGACCCGCGCCTTGCCCTCGCCGTCGACCAGCACGTTGTCCGGCTTGAAGTCGCGGTGGACCAGCCCGGCCGCGTGCGCCGCCGCCAGTCCCCGGCCGGCCTCGAGGATCGTCCGCAGCACCGCCTGCCACGGCCGCGGCTCCGCCTTCAACCACGCGCCGAGGGTCAGGCCCTCGACGTACTCCATCGCCATGTAGATGCCGTCGTCGTGCTCGCCGACCTGGTACACCTGCACGACGTGCGGGTTCGAGAGCCGCGCCATCGCCTGCGCCTCGCGGATCATCCGGTCGCGCACGCGGGCCTTGTTGAGGAGCTGGCGCCGCACCAACTTCAGCGCCACCCGGCGCTCGAGCTGGTCGTCCCAGCCCATGTACACCACGCCCATCGCCCCTTCGCCCAGCTTGCGCAGGACGAGGAAGGGACCGATGCGCGACGGCTCCGAAGTGGCCTCGGTCACAGGTCCATTCTAGGGACCCTGAACGATCTTGCCACTCTGAATCAGCCCGCCCGAGGCGAAGCTCTCCCCGCACGCCGGGATGTCACATCCGAGCGCGAGCTCAGGATGGCGCCGGTTCCCCGTGTTGAGGCAGACCGCGCCGTTCGGGCCCCACTCGGCTTCGACGACGTACTGGACGTTCGGATCGACGCCCTGGACCCCGAGCTGGTCCAGCACGTGGACATGAGTCCCGTTCACGGTGTGCGGAACCCCGTCACCGCAGTAGTCGGCGCGGAGCATGCGCGTACACGCTTGATGCGCGTCGGCGAGAGAGACCCCGTTCGCGCTCGCCCACGGCTTGTACCCGTACTCGACGCACTTGGCGAGCGCCGCTCCGCGACACGCGAAGGTCAACGAGCCCGACGGCGGCTGCGCCATTTGAGCCCCGGTCGTGGTCCACACCTGGTCGAGCAAGATCGCCTCCGTCGGCTCTCCCTGCGCGTCGACGCAGAGCGGCGCCCAGGGCCCATGATGCTTCACGTCCACGTCGTAGAGCCAGACGTCCGAGCCCGGGGCGAGCTGCGTCACGTCGCGGATCCTGGCGTTGAACTCGCTCAACACCTCCTGATCGAAGACCTCGAAGACGAGCTTGGCCTTGTCGAGCTGGAGCCCCGACCGCGTGACGCCGTCGGTCGTGGTGACGAACCACTCGCTCCCGACCACCCAGCTCGCCGCGATGTCCTTCCCCTTCAGGGAGAACTCGGTCATCTGGATGTAGCTCGTCGGCTGATCGGGGCTCGTGAGCTTCGCGCCGTTGATCAACATCCCGTTGATCAGCATCCCGTTGATCAGCATCCCGTTGGTCTCGGCCTCGCGAACCTGGACCCCGTCGGTCGAAGGCACGCACACCTCGTCGCAGCCCGAGACCACCGTCGCCGCGGCCACCCCGAAGATCATCAAGCTCCGCATCGCCATCGACCTCCTCAACATCCGACCTGATCACTGTAGCAGACCTTCCCGCGGCGCAAGTGCGAGATGAGCCCGGCGCTCGTGTGGGACATGGGCGCAGAGCACATGCACCGGGACCTCGCGCTGTCACATTCCTACCTACACGACCCACGACCCATTCGCCGCATTGTGGCCCCGGACACCCGACCGTGGCACGGGGACAACCCCCCGGTGTCGCCACCTCGATCGGGGTCCAACCTGCTGCAGCGAGAGCGCCGAGGTGAATCGGTAGGATGCGCGGAGCGCCGTCTCACCGAGCCGTCTTCGACACCCCGCGGAGGATGAGCGGGGACGCGCTGCGGAAGCTGCCTGGTGAGCGACGCCGCCTAGCCGCCCTCTGCCTCGAACTCCGCCTCCGCCGCCTCCAGCTCCGCCTGCGCCACCTCCCAACGTCCGGTCAACTCTTCGAGCGCCGCGGCGTCGCGCTGGTAGCCCGTGAGCAGCTCGCTTCGCCGCAGGTTGTCGGCATAGGTCGCAGGGTCGGCGAGCAGCGCGCTGCGGCGCCGCTGCTCGCCCTCGAGCGCGGCGATCTCCGCCTCCATCGCCGCCACGCGGCGCCGCAGGGGCCCGAGCTGGCGGCTCCGCTCGCCGCGGAGCTCCGCCTCGCGCCGCCTCGCCTCGCGGCCGCGGCGGGGCGCCGCCTCCGGGCTCGCCTTGTCCTGACCTCTTGGACCTGTCGTTTCGGCCCTGGCCTTCGCGTCCTTGTCGGCCGCGGGCTGTCGCGGCGGCTCCGGCTCGCCGTCGCGGCGGCGGCGGCTCGAGTCCATGTACTCGTCGAGCGTCCCCGGGTAGGTCTCGACCTTCCCGCCGGCGACGTCCCAGATCCGCGTCGCCAGCGCGCGGACGAAGCTGCGGTTGTGGCTGACGAAGAGCAGCGTCCCGTCGTAGGTCTTGAGCGACTCCGCGAGGCTCTCGCTCGACTCGAGGTCGAGGTGGTTGGTCGGCTCGTCCATCAGGAGCAGGTTGCCCGGCATGATCAAGAGCTTGGCGAGCGCCACGCGGGCCCGCTCCCCGCCCGAGAGGACGCGCACCGGCTTGTCGACGTCGTCGCCGCTGAAGAGGAACGCGCCGAGGATCGTCCGCACGCGCGTCTGCCCCGCGCTCGGGTCCTGCGCCGCCACCTCCTCGAAGACCGTGCGGCTCGGGTTGAGCGCGTCGGCGTGGTGCTGCGCGTAGTAGCCGACCTTCACCTTGTTGCCGAACACGATCG
>CAZMML010000518.1:0-3729 GCA_964567335.1 uncultured Nannocystis sp.
GTCGGGGGCGTCGGCCCGCGGGACGAGCTCGTCGGCGATCGGGACGGCGGCGCGGCGGACGAACAGGCCGTGGGCGCGCGCGCAGACGCGGCCGCCGACGGTGAGGGTGCAGGCGAGGCCGAGCGCTCTGCGGCCGCTGCGGGTGGTCTCGGTGGCGAGGGCGCAGCGGTCGATCGGGACGCCGCGCAGGAACTCGACGGTCAGGCGCGCGAGCTGGAGGTCGCCGGCGCGGGCCGCCTCGCGCTCCATCGCCCGCAGCATCAACGCGGCCGGCGGTCCGCCGTGCTGGAGGCGCGGGTCCCACGGGCCGCGGGTCCAGGCGCCGGCGACGAAGGTCGAGGCGTCGTCGGGGGTGTAGAGCGCGTCGTCCGGCTGCATCGGCCCGGCGACGGTAGCACCTCCGAGGATCAGCGCATGCCGAGGATGTCGGTGAGGTTGGCGATGAAGCCCTCCTCGCGGGCCGTGATCTTGCCGTCGGCGCGGGCCAGCTCGATCAGGTTGACGAGCACGGCGCTGCGCTGCTTCTCGCTCATCTGCTCCTTCATCACGTGGGCGTAGGTCTCGGCCTGGGCGAGCCGCTCCTCGTCGGTGGCGAGGCCGTTGACCCACCCGGCCGACTCGACGATGACGCGGGAGATCACGTCGCTCGAGGCGTCGGGCAGCCAGCCGTGCAGCACGCGGGCGATGGTGTCGATCTCCTGGTGGCTCAGCTCGCCGTCGGTGACGTGGCTGAAGGTCAGGTAGACGAACGCGAGGATGTGCAGGGCGGACGGGTTCTGCGGCTTCATCGACCGCGAGGATACCCCACCCGCCTCATGCGGACGCGGCGCGGCGCGGCCGTGCAAATGCGCGCGCGCGACGGCGCGGATCAGTGGTGGTGGTGCTCGATGCCGGCAGTGAGGTCGCCCTCGTGGTGGCCGGGCGCGAGCTCCATCGGGCGGTTGCTGGCGCGCGCGAACTGGACGGCGTCGCGCAGCTTCTCGAACAGCGCGCGGTGGCCGGGGAGGCCGTAGAGCAGGAGGCTCGGGTGGGTCTGGTCGGTGCCGATCAGGGTGATCTTGGCGTTGTCGAAGATCCGGTCGAGCAGGCTCTGCTCGTAGTGGACGTCGAGGACGCGCCAGAGCTCGAGCGAGTCGAGCTTGCGGGTCAGCACGCCGGCCTGGAACTCGACCCGGCGGCGCGAGATCTTGTAGCGGGTGCTGATGTGCTGGAGGTACGAGCCCAGCAGCATCGGCGTGCCGATGAGCGAGAGGAGCCAGAGCGGCTTGTCGCGCAGCGCCTCGACCTGGAGGAGCCCGTAGGCGAGGCCGCCCCCGAGGACGCAGACGAAGACCCACTTCAGGTAGGTGCCGATGTTGGCGCTGTGCTTGGCGATCCCCTCGAAGAGGAGCTCGTCGGGCGGCGTCGGCGAGGAGCCGGCGGGGGGTTGGGCTGGCGGAGGCGGGGCGGCGGCCTGCGGCTCGGGCATGCGCCAAGGGTGGCACGCCGTCGCCCCCCGGCGCAATCGATGGGCGGCGCGCGGCCCCTGCGGGCGCGGGGGCCCGCGCCCCGGGGGCGCGCCGGGGGTCCGCGCCCCGCGCTATCTTGCCCTCAGGACATGTGGTGAGGCGGGCGGCGGCGCGTCACGATGGGTCGGGGTCGGGGTCCGTCGCGGGCTCGAAGCGCGTGCCGTCGGCGAGGAGGACCGGCGTGGCGGCGTGGCAGACCCCCTGCTCGCGCAGCGTCTCGTCGACGATCTGCGCGACCTGAGCGACGAGGCCGGTGCAGAAGCGGTGCCGCGCCGGGCCGGCGAAGTCGCCGTGCTGGCCCGTCAGGTTGTTGCACACCAGGTCGGGGCTGGCGCCCCGCGGGAGCTCGGCGTCGATCCGCGCGAGGTAGCGGGTCATCGCGGCGCGCAGGGCGGGGGTGACCTTGCCGGTCGGGTCCGGGTCGCCGAGGAGCTCGCCGAGCAAGAGCTGGCCGGCGACGACGGCGCCGCAGGTCCCCTGGCCGGTGATCCCGCCGCGGCGCAGCGACTGATAGGCGGCCGTCGGGCGGTCGAAGGCCTCGGCGAGCGCGATCCCACAGGAGCGGTGCGGGGTCGCGGTGCCCTCGTAGAGGACGAAGGCCTTGCTGCGGATCGGGCCGCGCGCGCGCTGCACCGGACGAGGATGCCCCGGGCCCGGCCGACCTGGCAAGCCGCGCGGGGCTGCCCTCGCGCGGGTCCGCGGGATCGTCTACCGTTCGGTCCATGTCCTGGACCGATCCCAGCGCCGAGATCGAGGCGCTCGTCCCCCGCCTGCGAGAGATCCGCCACGACCTTCACCGTCACCCGGAGCTGGGCTTCGAGGAGGTGCGGACCCAGGGGCTCGTCCGCGCGTGGCTGGAGGAGCGCGGCCTGGCGCCGCGCGTCTCGGCGGACACCGGGCTCGTGGTCGACCTCCGGCCCGACTCGGCGGGCCCGACGATCGCGCTGCGGGCCGACCTCGACTGCTTGCCGATGCAAGAGACGACGGACTTGCCCTACCGGTCGATCCACGAGGGCCGCGCGCACAAGTGCGGGCACGACGGACACACCGCGATCCTGCTCGGGGTCGCGGACGTGCTGGCTCGCCACCGCGGCGAGCTCCGGGGGAACGTCCGCCTCCTGTTCCAGCCCGCGGAGGAGGGGGTCCGCGGCGGGGGGGCGAAGGTGATGGTGGCAGAAGGGGCGCTGGAGGGGGTCCGCGAGGTCTACGGGCTGCACAATTGGCCAGGTTATCCGCTCGGCGAGCTGCGGGTGCGACCCGGGCCGGTGATGGCGCAGGTCCACTCCTTGACGATCGTGATCCGCGGCAAGGGCGGGCACGGGAGCCAGCCGCAGCTCTGCCGCGACCCGATCGTCGCCGGCGCGCACCTGGTGTCGGCGCTGCAGACCATCGTCGCGCGCGGGCTCGGCTACGCGGGCGGGGCGGTGGTCTCGATCACCCAGTTCACGGCGGGCACGACCCACAACGTGATCCCCGAGGTCGCGCGCCTGCGCGGCACGATCCGCACCTTCGAGGCGGCCGTGACCGAGCGGGTCCTGGAGCGGGTGCGGGAGGTCGTCGGCGGGACCGCGGCGACCTTCGCCGTCGACATCGACCTGAAGATCGAGGTCGGATACCCGGTGCTGGTGAATGACCCCACTTGCGTGGCCGCGGTGCGGGCGGTCGGCGAGGCGCTCCTGGGTGCGGAGAGGGTCTCTGAGGAGGGCCTGCCGATGGCGGGCGGCGAGGACTTCGCCTACTTTGCGCGCGCGGTGCCAGGCGCCTACTTCTTCCTCGGCGCCCGCCGCGGCGCTGCCGAGACCCCCGTCTGTCACCACCCGGACTTCGACTTCGATGACGCGCTGATCCCGACCGGGATGGCGATGTTCCTCGGGATCGTGCGCGCCCGCCTGGCTGCCCTCGCGTGACCACGCGCGTGCGTCCGCGGGCTGAACATTCGCGCATCATGAGGCCCTCGGGGATCCTCGGCGCTCGGTGGGATCTCTCGCGCGACGTCGCGTGACCCGATGGCCCTAGCGCGGCCCGAACACGGGCGAAACGCGACGATTGCCAAGCGCGGGGGCTCGTGCAAGAAACGTCGAGCCTCGATGTCATCGCTGCCGCAGCTCGACGCGATCGCGACCCTGCTCGACCAGGGCGCCGCCGACTCGGCCGTCCGCCTGCTGCGAAGCTGCTGGGAGCCGGACCTCCCGCCCGAGGACCTCGTACGGATGTACTGTAT
>CAZMML010000519.1:0-3713 GCA_964567335.1 uncultured Nannocystis sp.
ACAGATCCAGCAGCAAGTGGTCGATGTGACCGTCGAGCGAGACCTTGGCGGCGCGGGTCAAGGTGCGGACCAGGCCGGTGTACTTGGACTCGCCGTGGAGGCGCGGACGGTGGCCGACCGGGAGCTCGACCCAGCGGACGCCGAGGCTCGCGGCGACCGCAGGGACGAAGCGGTGGAGCTCGCCGTAGAGGCGGAGGTTCTTGACGACGTCGCGGTGGTAGACCTTGAGCGAGCAGCCGTAGTCGTGGAGCGCGACGCCGGTGACGCGCCCGATGAGCCAGTTGGCGGCGCGCGAGGGGAGCTTGCGGCTGACGAGCGCGTCCTTGCGGTCCTGGCGCCAGCCGCTGACGATGTCGTAGCCCTCCGCGGCCTTGGCGAGGAGGCGCGGGATGTCGGCCGGGTCGTTCTGGAGGTCGGCGTCGATGGTGATGATCCACTCGCCGCGGGCGAGGTCGAAGCCGGCGGCGAAGGCCGGGGTCTGGCCGAAGTTGCGGCGGAAGCGGACGGCGCGGACGCGCGGATCGGCGAGGTGGGCGCGGCGGAGGATCGCGAAGCTGCCGTCGCTCGAGCCGTCGTCGATGCAGAGGATCTCGAAGCTGCGCCCGGTCTGCTCCAGCGCCGCGACGAGCTGCGCGATCAGGGCCTCGACGTTCCCTGCCTCGTTGTAGATCGGGGTGACGACCGAGAGGTAGGGGTCCCGCGGCGGGTCGGCGAGCACGGGGCCGCCGCTGTCCTCGCGGGGCGCCGCGTCGTCGCTCATCGACGGCTCCGCGGGTGGTGCCGGGACAGTCGCACGCGCGCTCCTTACCACGGCTGCCGGACCTGCGCGACTTCGCGGCGCCGCGGCGCGATCAGTGAGGATCGCCACGGCGGCGCCCGCGGGCGCCTGTGCTACGACGCGCACGAGATGCTCGGCGTCCAGCACACCCGGAGGGCCCGCGTGATCCGGGCGCTGCGGCTGCTCCTCGGGCTCGCGCTCTTCGCGGCGATCGTGTGGTGGCTCGTGCCCGACGCCGAGGTGCTGCGGCGGATCGGGGCGCGGCTCGAGCTGCGCCCGCTCTGGCTCGCGCTCGGGCTCGTGGCGACCTTCGCGGCGAGCGTGGTGACGAGCGCGCGCTGGCAGCACCTGGCCGAGGGGACCGGCGGGACGCGGCTGCCCTTCGTCGCGTACTTCTACAGCCTGGTGCTCACGCGGGTGCTCGGGCAGGTGAGCTCGACGCTGGTGATGGACCTGGTGGGCCGCGGGGTCGCGCTGCGGGCCGCGGGGTCGGAGCGGGACCTCGGGCACGCGCTGACGCAGGCGGTGCTCGAGCGGATCTTCGACCTCGTGCTGCCGATGATGATCCTGGGGTGGGCGCTGTTGGCGTGGCGAGGCGAATGGGACGGCGCCACGACCGTGGGGAGCTTCGCGGGCGTGTGCGTCGTCTTCGCGGCGCTGGCGGCGGTGACGCTGAGGCCGCTGGTGCGGCTGGCGCTGTGGGCCTACGACGCGGGGCGCGGGGCGGCGGCGCGGCTCCGCGGGCGCGCCGCGCCGCCGCGGAGCGAGTCGCCCCGCTTCTCGCGCCGGCTCGCGTGGACGATCGGGATCCAGAGCCTGGTCCGCTACCTGATCGTGATCCTGAACTTCTGGGCGATCGCGTTGGCGGTCGGGGTCGATCTCAGCGCGTGGCAGATCACCGCGTCGACGCCCTTCGGTCAGGTCGCCGGGATGCTCGGCGTGACCCCCGGGGCGCTGGGGATCCAGGAGGCGGGGTGGGTCGGCGGCCTGCGCTGGGTGGAGGTCGACGGCGACGCGATCGCGCTCTTCGTGCTCAGCCAGCGCCTGGTGGCGACGATCTACTTCTCCGTCCTGGTGCTCGCGAGCTACCCGCTGCTCCGGCGGGCGCGCGCGCGGGCGCCCGCCCCGCGCTGAGCGTCACTTCGGCCGGCGCTTGGCCAGGACCATGGTCCAGGGGGCGACCAGCGGCGCTGCGAGGAGGTCGAAGCGCCGCTCGACGAAGCGGAAGAAGGCGCGACGGGACCAGTGGTTGATGTGCTCCGGGTCGTTGCCCCACGCGCGGACGTGCTTGCCGCGGAGGAAGTTGAGGCCGCGGAACATCGGCTCCCAGGGGACCGAGAGGAGCAGGTGCTGGTGGGTGAGGCTGTCGAGGATCGGCAGCATCTGCTCGGGGTCGGGGATGTGCTCGAGGACCTCGAGCATCATGACCATGTCGAAGCGGCGACCGTCGACGGCGAGCTCGCGGGCGTCGCGGGCGGCGAGCGAGGCGCGGTCGCCGAGGCGCTCCTTGGCGTCGGCGATCGCGGGCTCGGAGAAGTCGACGCCGTGGAGCTCGGCGCCGACGCCCGCGCGGCTGAGGGCGTCGAGCATGTAGCCCTCGCCGCAGCCGACCTCGAGGATCGAGCGGGGGGCGGCGCGACGGACGAGCTCGGTCATCTGCCCGGTGAAGCGGCGGATCAGCGCCCGCTGGATCGGGTTCTTGCTCTCGTGCTTCTGCTTGTTGCCGTGCCTCTTCGAGCTCATGGGGCCTCCTCGAGGTCGGGCGCCTCGGCGGCCGCGAGGGCGGGCGGGGCGCCGCTGGATTCGAGCGGGCGGGCCAGGCCGGCGCCGCGGGTGCTCTTGATCGAGAATACCTCCTGCGAGGTGATCGTCGTGCGGACGAGGAGCTCGCTCACGAGGCCGATGGCGATGAACTGGATGGCGGCGAGGGTGAGCAGCACGCCGAGGGTGAGCAGCGGGCGGCTGCCGATCGGCTCGCCCTCGAACCACAGGACCGTGAGGTAGAGGAGCAAGAGGACGCCGACCCCGCCGCTCGCGGCGCCGAGCACGCCGAAGAAGTGCAGGGGCCGGGTGCGGAAGCGGGTCACCATGAGGACGGTCAGCAGGTCGAGGAACCCGTCGAAGAAGCGGCCGATGCCGAACTTGGAGACGCCGTGCTGGCGCGCTCGGTGCTGCACGACGATCTGCTCGACGACGAAGCCGCGCCAGCCGGCGAGGACCGGGAGGAAGCGGTGGAAGCCGCCGTAGATGGCGAGCTCGCGGATGCAGTCGATGCGGTAGGCCTTGAAGCCGCAGTTGAAGTCCATGAGCTGCACGCCGCTGACGCGGCGCACGACCCAGTTGAAGACCTTCGAGGGGGCGGTCTTGCCGATCGGGTCGTGGCGGCGCTTCTTCCACCCAGACACGAGGTCCGCGCCGGCCTCGATGCGGCCGACGAACTCCGGGATCATCGCCGGGTCGTCCTGCAGGTCGGCGTCGAGGGTGATGACGATCTGGCCGCGCACCCGCTCGAAGGCGGCGCTGAGCGCCGGGGACTTGCCGAAGTTCTTGCGGAAGTGGATCACCTGGACGTGCGGGTCGGCGTCGGCGAGGGCGTCCAGCCGCGCCGCGGAGCCGTCCCGGCTGCCGTCGTCGACGAACACGATCTCGTAGGGCCTGGCGAGCGACTGCAGGCTGGCCGTGAGCTGGTCGTGGAGCGGACCGAGCGAGTCGACCTCGTTGTAGACGGGGACAACGATCGACAATTCAGGCGTGGCTTGGGCGACGGGCACGACGGCGCGGAGTCTACCCGCGGGCGATCGGGATGACCATCGGCGCCTCCGGACGCGCGGGCGCGTGGCGCAGAAGCGCGAAAGGTCACAGCCGGGTCGGCGCGGGCCGGCCCGCGCTACAGAGAACATGTCCTAAAGAACATGCAAGTAATCGGCTCGAGTGG
>CAZMML010000520.1:0-514 GCA_964567335.1 uncultured Nannocystis sp.
CGGCCTCGCCGAGCAGCACGCCACCCGGGCGCTTGCGATCTGGGGCGACTCCGAGGGCCGCGACGCCCAGGGCGTCGTACTCGCCCACCTCACCCTCGCTACGCTCGCGCGGGCCCGCGGCGACCACCGCCTCGCCCGCACCCACATCGACGTCGCGCTGCCGATCGCCGAGGCCGCGTTCGGCGCGGGCAACCTGATCTCCGCCTCGGTGCGCGCGCAGCGGGCCCTCTGCCTGATGCACCTCGGCGCGCTCGCGGAGGCGGAACGAGAGGCCGACGACGCCGTCCGCGCGCTCGAGGAGACCTACGGGCCCAGCTCGCTGTGGCTCGGCGAGGTGCTCCGGTGCCGCTCCGAGATCCACGTCGCGCGCCGTCGCCTCGCCGAGGCCCGCACGGACCTCGAGCGCGCCCTGACGATCGTCTCCGCCGAGACCGCGCCGCTGATCCGCGCCGAACTCGAGTTCCACCACGCCCGGGTCCTGTGGGAGGACCCCGGCGAGCGTCCGCGGGCCCGC
>CAZMML010000520.1:524-3701 GCA_964567335.1 uncultured Nannocystis sp.
CTCGTCGAGAGCGCGCGGCAGGTGGTGCGACGGAGCGAGGCCAGCGTGCGCCGCGCGACCATCGAGGCCTGGCTGGCGGCGCACCCCACGTGACCCGGCCCTTCACCGCGGGCCGAGGTCACGGTGGCCCGGGCTCACGCGGCGATGTCCCGCACCACCCGCGCTGGCATCGAGTCCGCCTCCACGCACGCGATCGTCCTGCGGATGAACACGTCGGTGAACGCCTCCGCGCCGCCCCAGGGGAACGCGGGGTGCGACGAGCACAGGCGGCCCGCGTGGAGCATCACGCAGAGCCCATGCATCGCCAGCCAGATCTGGTGGGACGCCATGTCCAGGTCGAGGTCATCGCGCCAACAGCCGCGCCGCACCCCTTCGTCGAGCCACGCGTGGATCTCCAGGAGCGGCCTGCGCAGGATCTCGTGCTCGTCGGACACCGCCGCCGCGACCGGAACCTCCCCCATCACAACCGCATAGAGCCAACGATGGTTCCGGGCGAACTCGACATAACGATGGAGGGCCGCGCAGAGCCGCTCGCGTGGGTCCTCGAGCGTCAGCGCAGGCGCGAAGACTTCCTCTAGAAGTTGCCTTGTCCCGCGCAGACGGATCTCGTGGAGGATCCGGTCTTTGCTGTCAAAATGCTGATAGAGCGCGGTCGGGCTGACCTTGAGACGTTGCGCGATAGCGCGCATCGTAAGTCCAGCCTCACCATGCTCGGAGCCGAGCTCCAGACTTGTCTGGACGATGTCTTCTCGCAGGTTTGATCGATGTTGTCGTGACATTCCTCATGAATAGCAGATTTCGCGCACGCTGCAAGCGCAGAATCATGCTCCAGGAAAATTTGCGCGACTTCGCGCAACGCATCTGCGCCGCAAAAAAACTAGTATTTTCAAACTATTAGGCGATATATCAAGGTCTTTTGTGTACATTTTCGCCCTTTGAGCGATCTCCCTGCCATCACCGAGAGGCCGGGGGTAGCGTCCCGGCGTGAACCTCGAGCGAGAACTCCTGCAGGCCCTCGAGCTCGCGCGTGAGTGCGGGCGGATCGCCCTGGCCTATCAGACAGGCGGTACCGCGGCCATGGAGACCCGCGACAAGCCCGGCGACGAGGGGCCCGTGACGCGCGCCGACACCGAGATCAACGCGCGCCTCGTCGAGGCGCTGCGCGCCGCCTTCCCCGGCGACGCGGTGATCGGCGAGGAGTCGGACGGCGACGCCGCCGCCGCCGCCGGGGCCTCGCGCTGCTGGTACATCGACCCGATCGACGGCACCACCGAGTTCGCCCTCGGCGACGCCTGCTGGGCGATCCAGATCGGGCTCTGCGTCGACGGCGAGCCGGTCCTCGGCGTCGTCTACGAGGCCGCCGTACGCCGCCTCGCCTGGGGGGTCCGCGGGCGCGGCGCGTGGGTCGACCGCGGAGAGGGGCCCGCCGCGCCGCTCCGCCCCTCGACCCGCGGCCTCGCCGACCTGCGCGTCGTCAGCAGCAAGAGCCACGCCTCGCCCCGCACCGGCGAGGTCCTCGCGGCGCTCGGGATCCCGCCCGAACGCAACCTCCGCACCGGCTCCGTCGGCGTCAAGATCGGCTACATCGCCCGCGGCGACGCCGAGCTCTACGTCCACCCGCGGACCGGCACCAAGCTGTGGGACACCTGCGCCCCTGCCGCGCTGCTGCAGGCGGCCGGCGGCGCCGTCACCGACCTGTGGGGTCGCCCGCTCCGCTACGATCCGCGGCGCCTCCGCCACGACGCCGGGCTGATCGCGTCGCACGGCCCGCACCACGCCGAGATCGTCGCCACCCTGCGCCCGCGGGTGGAGGCCTGGTCATTCCCACAGGACTGATTCGACCTGACCTGAAGATCATGTCCCGGCGACCGTGACCCAGTCGACGCGGAAGCTCGGCGCCGCCGTCGCCCCGCGCAGCGCGAGGTCCCGGGCGACCCCGTCGACCCCGCGGAGCAGCTCGTCGAGGTTGCGCGAGATCGTGACCCCCGCGACCGGGCGCGTGAGCTCCCCGTCCTCGACGGCGAAGCCCTCGGCGCCGCGGCTGAGCTCGCCGCTGCTGGGGTCGAAGCCGTGGCCCATGAGCGCGTGGACGTAGAGGCCGCGGCGGACCCCGCGGAGCAGCGAGGCCGGGGTCGCGCGGCCCGCGAGCATGAAGAAGTTGCTCGGGCTGGCGTGCACGAGGCCCCCGCCCCCGCCCCCGGCCCCGGTCGGCGGCAGGTCGAGGCGGCGCGCGCTGCGGGAGTCGAGGAGGAACGCGCGCAGGACCCCGCGACGGACGACCTCGAGCCGCCGCGTCGGCAGCCCCTCGCCGTCGAACCCGCGCGAGGCGGCGCCGCGGAGGACGTGCGGGTCGTCGACCAGCGAGACCCTCGGCGACGCGACCTGCGAGCCGAGGCGCCGCGCCAGGTAGCTGCGCCCGCGCGCGACGGCGTCGCCGAGCAGGCACCCGGCGAAGAGGCCGAGCAGCGCCGCCCCGGCGTCGGGCCCGAAGACCGTCGGGTAGGCGCCGGTGGCGATCGGCCCGGCCCCGAGCATCCGCGCGGCGCGGAGGCCCGCCTCTCTCCCCACCCGCTCGGGGGCCTCGACCTGGACCAGGTGGCGACCACCGCTCCAGTAGTGCCCTGATCGCCGCTCCCCCGCCGCGGCCGCGATCGCGTGGGCGCGCAGCCCGATCCACGTGCTCGCCGCCGCGCCGACGAAGCCGCCGGAGGTCGCCAGCACCGAGTGCTGCACCACCCGCGAGCAGGCCGCCCCGCCCGACGCGACCACCCGCTCCCCCGCGAGCGCGGCCCGCTCCGCGAGCAGCGCCAAGCCGAGCGCCCGCGCGGGCGACACCCGCGCCGCCGCGCCGTCGTAGAGGTCGAGGTCGGGCCATACGCGCGCCAGCAGGCGCGGCTCGGGCGGGCCCGCGAGCGGGTCCTCCTCGCCGAGCGCCGCCAGCTCGAGCGCCCGCGCGAGCGCGGCCTGCAGCCCCTCGCGGCGGAGGTCCGAGCTCGTCACGGTGCCGACGCGGCCCTCGCGGACGACCCGCAGCGCCAGGCCGGCGCTCTGCGCCTCGCTGATCAGCGCCGGCGCGTCGTCCTGCGCCTGGACCTCGAGCCGGCGCCCGCGATCGACGCGCACCTCCGCGTGGTCGCAGGCGCGTCGGGCCTCCCCGAGGATCTGCGCCGCGAGCGC
>CAZMML010000521.1:0-3696 GCA_964567335.1 uncultured Nannocystis sp.
CCAAGGGGGTCGCCTCCGGGGTCGCCTCCGCCGTCGGCCTCGACGCCCAGGTCGAGGAGCGCGTGCGGCAATTCGTCGACGGCGCCGTCGGCCGCGTGATCGACATGATCGTCGATCGCGCGACCGACCCCCGCAACGCCGCCAGCTCCGCCGCCTGGCGCGGGGACGTCCTGGCCGCCGTGCTCGACCTCCCGGAGGCGACGCTCCACGCCGAGCTCATCAAGCTCGACCCGGCGCGCGCCGCCGCCGACATCCACGAGGCCCTCGGCGCCCTCGCGCGCTGGGAGCGGATGCCCGCCGAGGTCGAGGCCCTCCTTCAGGAGTTCGACGCGGCCCTCGGCGACGCCTCGGTCGGCACCCTCCTCGCCGGCTCCGGCCTCCCCGAGGCGTGGCGCGGCCTGCTCACCGCCGAGCTGCAGCACCACCTCGGCCATGTCATCGCCGGCGACCCCTTCGCCGCCTGGCTCTCCGACCTGGTCGATCGCGCCTAGCAAGCGCCGACACCACCGCGCCGCCGCCGCCACGCCCTGCGCAACGTCGAGCACAGATCTTGCCCGGCGATGCGCGGCGAGCCGAGTCCGCGCTCGCCACGCGCGCCGGCAAGGTCGCCAGGTGGACCCGGTTGGGGGACGGCCGCAGGGCGGCCCCCAACCGGACCCATCGTCCCTCACGCGGCGCGCTCGTGAACGAAGCCCACACCAGCGCGCGCGTCGCCGCGGGGTTCGCCGCCTGGAGGGCGGTGGGCTCTCGGGGCGCCGCGATCTGAGGGCCGAGATGCGACCGACGAAGGAGGCCGCATCGGACCGAAAATCTCGGCGCCCCGAGAGCCTACCCCCTCGTGAGAGGTGAGCCCCGCGGACGACCCGGCTCCACACCGGAGGCGTCTGGCGACGGGGCGCCTAGGCCGAGAAGTCGCGCGAGCTCCGGACGCCCACCCGGCGCTTCTCGAACACCAAGAAGTACGAGTGGTTCTTGCGCGCGTGGACCTGCGTCTTGAGGCGGCTGACCCCCGGGCTGTTCGGGCGCACCAGCACGAAGAGGTCCTTACAGTAGAGGCCGAGCGACTCGGCGCCGGTGATCAGCTCGACGTGCGTGAGCCGCTGCTTGTTCGCGCTGACCTCGTCCTGGCACTTCACGATCAGGCACCCGCCCGGCCGCAGCACCCGCGCCGCCTCACGGGACGCCCGCGCGTAGAGGTCGATCACCGCGTCGTGCCACTTCGGCCCGCCCTCCGTCGCCGCCTCGGCCGCGTAGGCGCGCCGGAACGCCGCGTGCGTCCCGGAGCCGGCCATGTGGTCGACGCTGCGGCGGTACATCCCCTCCATGTAGGGTGGGTCGAGGACCACGCAGTCGAGCGAGCCCTCGGCGTAGGGGAGCTCGCGGCAGTCGATCCCGCTGCGGAGCGTCGCCCCGAGCGGCGCCGAGATCCCTGGCTTCAGGGCCAGATCCGAGGCCCGGAGCTGGTAGCGCCCTGGCGGCACCCGGCGCCAGAACACCCCGAGGCCGAAGGTGACATCGGCGACCGTGCTCCCGGGCGGCACGTGGAGCGCGAGGATCTGCGCGAAGAGCTCCGCGTTGTCGCCGACCCGCGCCGACACCACGACATCGGCCGTGGCGACCCCGCCTTGGCGGCGGCGCGGGCGTACGACGGGGTCCGGCATGGAGCGCGGGAGTGTACAGCGCCGGATCAGCCGGGGTCCAGGCCCGCCGCGCGGACCAGGGCCGCGAGCGCGGGGCCAGCGGCGGCCAGGTCCTCGCGGGTCTTGATCGGCAGGAAGCGGCTCCGCGGGACCAGCAGGCACGCCGCCCGGGCCGACTCCGTGATCTGGCCGATCAGCTGCTCGAACTGCACCGCGAGCAGCTCGCCGCCGGACCATGGGACGCGCCGCTCGACCGGGAACCAGGTCAGCTCGTGCGGGCGCGACAGGGCGTCCAGCGTGATCCACAGCGTGTTCGTGTTGAAGTGCGGGTAGTCCGTCAGGGCTGTCCCCGGGGGCAGGCGGAACGACTCGACGATCGCCGGCCGCCCCCCGAGCGACGCCACGCAGCCGCCCGCGTCGTCCGGCGCGCGCGCGACGACCTCGACGCTGAGCTCCGCGCCGGCCGCGACCGCCGCCAGGTGCGCCCCGACCACCGCCGGGTCGAGGGTCGCGCCGAGGTTGTCGACGTTCGAGACCAGCACGTGCTCGACGCCGCGGTCGCGCAGCGCCTGGACGACCCCGCCCTCGCGCGCGCGGCGGAGCGTGTCGCCGTGCCCGGGCGCCGCGTAGAGGACCGCGTCCGGGGCCGCCTCGGCGCCCGCGAGCGCCGCGAGCGGCGTCCCGTCCGGCAGGACCCGCGGGAGGATCGACTGGAGGAACTCGATCCGCCGCTCCGGCGCGAGGCCCGACCACCCGATCGCGGTCAGGTGCGCGGCCGACTCGGCCTCGGTGGCGAAGCTGTGCATCAGCGCCGCCGCGACCCGCGGCCCCGCGGCGCGGACCCCCGCGAGCTTGACGGACAGGAACGACAGGTCAGGTCGATCGGGCAGCACCGGGACCACCCCCTTGACGACCCCGCCGAAGCGCGTCGCCATCCCGCCGTTGAGGATCAGCGCCGCGACCCGCCCCTCGCCGAGCGCCGCCGCCCCGCGCGCCGCCCACTCGGCGGCCGGGCCCGCGGCGAGGTCGATCAGGTCGCCCGCGCCGAGGCGCGCCGGCGGGGCCGCGAGGCGCGAGCGCGCCGGGCTGAGCTCGCCGCGGGCGAGGGCGGCGCGGAGCTCGGCGAAGAGCGCGGCGTC
Source organism: uncultured Nannocystis sp. (assembly GCA_964567335.1). Taxonomy (GTDB): domain Bacteria; phylum Myxococcota_A; class Polyangia; order Nannocystales; family Nannocystaceae; genus Nannocystis. Next base: position 2,780 of record CAZMML010000521.1, read on the forward strand.
GAAGGCGACGTGGGCGACGGAGCGGCGCAGCATCGCCGCGATCTTTACTCCGCCGGCCGCGGGACGTCGAGCCCGCTCACAGGCGGCGCGCGGCGCGGGCCCACGCGATCGTCTGCTCCAGGCCCTCCGCGAGCGACCAGCGCGGCCGGTAGCCGAGCTCGTGCGCCGCCTTGCTGTCGTCGCACCACCAACCCGGGGCCAGGCTGCCGCGGGCCTTGTCGAGGCTCAGCGCCGGCGCCTTGCCGCGGAGGCGTCCGACCCCTTGGTTGATCGCCGCGACCGTCATCACCAGCGGCCCCGGGAGCGGCAGCGCGAGCGCCCGGCGGCCGAGCGCCGCCGCCGCCGCGCGGCCGAAGCTCACCACGCTCTGCCGCGCCCCGTCGGTGAAGAAGTAGATCCCCGCCCCGGCCGGGTGGCTCGGGTGCTCCGGGACATGATCCAAGGGACACCCCGATCCCGCGAGCGCGTGCTCGCCGTCGCGGGGGATCGGCCGCCCGCGATCGCCGGCGAGGACGATCCCCGCCGCGAGGTCCTCGGCGTGCACGAACGAGAGCCAGGTCGGACGCAGGCCCGGCTGCGCGATCACGCCGAACTTCGCCGACCGGATCATCTGCAGCACGTCCGCGTCGCGCGGGCCGTAGACCGCGGGCGGGCGGACGACCACCACCTCCACCTCGCCGGCGCGGGCCGCCGCGAACGCGAGCGCCTCGCCGGCGAGCTTGCTGTCGCCGTAGTGGGTGACGCCGGGGCGCGGGTTGTGGTGCTCGCGGCGCGCGACCTCGGGGTGCGAGGGTCCCGCCGCCATCAGCGACGACACGAGCACCAGCCGCCGCGGCCGCCGTCGGCAGCGGCGGAGCGCCTCGAGCACGTTGGCGGTGCCCGCCGCGTTGGCGCGCTCGAACTGGGCGCGGGTGAAG
>CAZMML010000522.1:0-3694 GCA_964567335.1 uncultured Nannocystis sp.
CGTCGAGTCGCTGGGCCTGAGCGTCCAGATCCACCACGCGAGCGACGGCCAGGTGGCGCTCGCGCTGATCGAGCAGCTCCGGCCGATCTTGGTGCTCGGCGAGGTGCTCCTCGAGGGCATGAGCGGGCTTGCGATCCTCCGCCGGCTCAAGAACACATTGCCCGCGGGCCAGGTCCCTCCTTTCCTCTTCGTGACCGCGATGGCGCGCGAGAGCGACCGCTACTGGGGGCTCCGCAACGGCGCGCACGGGTACGTGATGAAGCCCTACGACGACGAGCTGCTCGTCAGCCGGATCCGCGACGTCCTCCGTCCAGGCGGTGTCCCGGTCCCCGAGAAGCTCGGGCTGCTCTAGCCCGCGACCGCGCGCTGGGCTCGGCTAGGGGGCCGGGGCGGGCGGCCTCTCGTCCTCCGGGCGGACGCAGGTGGTCGACGCCTCGACGGGCTCGTCGCGACCGAGGCGCTCGTCGATCCAGCCCCGCAGCGCGGCGGGGTCGTCCGGGAGGGTGTCGCTCCAGCGGATCACGCGGCCGTCGTCGCCCTGGGTGATCAGGGTGCGGCCGTCCGCGGCGAAGAAGAGCGTGCCTACGTCCTTGTGGGCGCGGAGGTTGCGGACCTCGGAGCGCTGGACCAGGCGGCCGTCGTCGCCCTGAAGGTCCCAGAGCTGCACGTCGCCCGAGGCGACGGCGACCGCGATCCGAGTCCCGTCGGGCGAGAAGGCGAGCAGCCGCTCGATCATGCTCGCGGGCGTGAGGGTCACCTGAAGCGCGCCGCTGGCGACCTCGAAGATCCGCAGCTTGTTGTCGCGGCTGGCGGTGGCGACCCAGCGGCCGTCGCCCGAGGTGGCGAGCTGCGAGACCTGGAGTTGATGATCGGGGAGGCGGTTGACGAGCGTCCCGGAGAGGCTCCACTGCTCGGTGACCGCGTCGCTCGCGGCGAAGATCCGGTCGCTCCCGGGCACGGCGGCGAGCGTGTAGACGCGCTGGGGGTAGCGCGTGAGCAGCCGCGGCGGGCGGGCGGGATCTTCGAAGACGAAGACCTCGCCGGTCTCGGTCCCGATCACGATCTCGGGGCGATCCGGGACGAAGAGGAGCGGGGACCCCGCCGCGTCGCGGAGGAGCTCGCGCGGCGGCCCGTCCGCGCGGGGGTCGAGGAGGAAGACGCCGCGGTCGCGGCACTGGACGATGACGCGCGGGCCGCCGGGCTCCACGTTGAGCGCGGGCGGCATGCAGCCCGCGCCGAGATCGGCGCGGAGCAGTTCGCGTCCGCTGCCGACGTCCCAGAGGGTGAAGATGCCGGGGTCTTCGAGGCCGAGGATCGCGCGGGCGTCGCCGGAGAGGGCCACGACGCGCTGCGGTCGCGGGAGCGTGAGGCGGTGGCGCGGACGGAAGGTCGCCAGGTCGATGACCTCGACGCGACCTTCCTGGTGGTCGAGGAAGGCGTCACGCGCCCCCGGGTGGGTCGAGGAGGGGAGCCGGCCGGCGTCGGGCACGTACTGATCGAACTCGAGGCTGCTGGCCTGCCAGAGCCAGACGCGGGGGTCGTTGCCGACGGCGGCGAGCCAGCGGCCGTCGGGCGAGAACTGCGGGTCGATCATCAGGGCGGCGGCGGCGAGGCGCCGCATGGTGCGGGTCTCGAGGTCGAGGACGGTGACGTTGCTGTCGAAGCCGACGGAGGCGACGGTCGTGCTGTCGGGCGAGAAGGTGGCGCGCCGGGTGCCGTTCTCGTGGGGGGTGTAGAGCTCGCCGCGGTCGCGCCGGAGGTCGTAGAGCTGGAGGACGCCTCGCGAGGCGGGGATGAGCAGGCGGTCGGACGCGGGCGAGAAGCGCGGCTCGCGGGGCGGCGCGTCGATGGGGGGGTCCGTGCGCTCCCAGGTGAGGATCCGGCCCTCGCCGCGGGTCTGGTCCCACAGCCAGACGCGACCGTCGATCGTTCCGGCGGCGACGTAGCGGCCGTCGGCGGAGACGCCCGCGGTGTAGGTGAGGCGCAGGTCCGCGGGGGCGCGGACGCGGGTCGGCTGGCCGCTCCGGGTGTCGACGGCGAGGACCTCGCCGGCCTCCTGGTCGACGCAGGCGACCAGGGTGCCGGTCCAGAGGATGTTGTTGACGTGGCAGCGCGCGAGCGCCTCGCTCGCGCCGCTGCGCAGGTCCCAGCGCCGGAGGGTCTCGTCGTCGCCGCCGGTGTAGATGGTGCGGCCGTCGGGGGCGAAGGCGACGTTGCGGACCTCGCGCTCGTGGGCGAGGACGGCGGTCGTCTCGCGGGTGGCGACGTCCCACACCCGGACGCTGCGGTCGCGGCTCGACGTGGCGAGCAGGCGCTGGTCGGGCGACCAGGCGGCGCGCCCCACCAGGTTGGTGTGGCCGTAGAGCGCGAAGGATGTCCGCGCGGACCGGTCCCCCATCCGCGCGGGGCAGTCCTCGCTGGTGGTGGCGAGGAGCCGGCTGTCGGGGGAGAAGGCGGCCCGGCTGACGGCGGCGCGGTGGCCGTGCAAGACGGTCGGCAGGCCGCGCTGCTCGAGGTCGGCGGCGAGGACCCGCACGCGCCGCCAGTCGGCGCGCGGCGAGACGTCGCGGAGGAGGCGGAGCGCGCTGTCGGGGTCGGTGTCCGTGACCATCCGCGCCTGCTGCAGCGCGAGGTGGTCGCCGCGGTCCTGGGCCTCGTCGAGCGCGACGAGCGTGCGCCGCTCGGCCTTGGCGGCGGCGCGCTCGGCGGCCTCGGCCTCGTCGCGCTCCCGGCGGATCTCGACGAAGCTGTAGATCACGACGGCGACGAGGATCGCGAGGCTGACGGCGGTGAGGCCGAGGATCGCGCGGTTGCGGCGGATGAAGCGCCGCAGGTGCTCCCACGGGGAGTAGCGGTGGGCGCCGACGATCTGCCCGGTCTGGTAGCGGCGCAGATCGTCGGCGAAGGCCTTGGCGTCGGGGTAGCGGCGCGTGGGATCGCGGGCCATCGCCTTGTCGACGATCGCGACCAGCTCGTCAGGGGCGTCTGGCTCGCGCTTGCGCAGCGGGATCGGGTCCTCGTAGACCGTGCGGTAGACGAGGTTCATCTGGTTGCTGGCGTCGTAGGGGAGGCGCCCGCTGAGGACGTGGTAGAGGATCGCCCCGAGGGCGTAGACGTCGGTGCGGGCGTCGACGTCCGTGCCGTCGGCCTGCTCCGGGCTCATGTAGCCGGGGGTCCCGACGACCGCGCCGACGAAGGTCAGACCCTGCGCCGGCGGGACGGTGCGCGGGGCGAGCGGCTGCTCCTGCGGCCGCGGATCGGGGACGGCGAGCTCCTTGGCGAGGCCCCAGTCGATCACGACGGTCTCGCCGAAGGCGCCGACGAGGACGTTGTGCGGCTTGAGGTCGCGGTGGATGATGCCCTGGCTGTGCGCGTAGGCGACGGTCTCGGCGATCGCCAGCACGTGGGGGAGGAGGGCGAGCCGGGCGGGGAGGGTGCGCGCCTCGGCGATCACGGCGTCGAAGGAGCGCCCCGAGACGAGCTTCATCGCGTAGAAGGGCTCGCCCGAGGGCCAGCGTCCGGCGGCGTAGACGGGGACGATGCCGGGGTGCTGCAGGCGCGCGGTCAGCAGGACCTCGCGGATGAACCGCTCCTCGTCGACGGGCCGGCCGTGGACCAGCAGCTCCTTGAGCGCGACCGGGCGGTCGAGGCGCTTGTCGTGGGCGCGGAGGATCCGGCCGATGCCGCCGCGCGC
>CAZMML010000523.1:0-3691 GCA_964567335.1 uncultured Nannocystis sp.
CGCCGCGGCAACGCGGACACCGTCGCGCTGGTCGGCTACACGAACGCCGGCAAGAGCTCGCTGATGCGGGCGCTCACCGGCAGCCAGGTGCTGGTCGCAGACCAGCTCTTCGCCACCCTCGACACGACGATCCGCGCGCTCTACCCCGAGACGGTGCCGCGGATCCTGATCTCGGACACGGTCGGCTTCATCAAGAAGTTGCCGCACGATCTGGTGGCGTCGTTCCGCTCGACCCTCGAGGAGGCGCGCCACGCCGGGCTGCTCCTCTACGTCGTCGACGCGTCCGACCCGACCTTCCGCGACCAGTACGCGGTGGTCCGCGAGGTGCTCGCCGAGATCGGCGCGAGCGCGGCGCCCTCACGGATCGTGCTCAACAAGGCGGACCGCCTCGAGCCCGCGGAGCGCGAGGCGCTGCAGGCCGAGTTCCCGGCGGCGATCGTGATGTCGGCGCTGGACCCGGCCGAGGTCGCGGCGCTGCGCGCGACGCTGGTCGAGTTCTTCGGCCGCGCGCTGGTCGAGGCGGAGCTGCAGGTGCCCTGGACGCAGCACGCGTGGGTCGCGGCGCTGCACGCGGAGGCGCAGGTGCTCTCGGAGGCGCACGAGGAGGCCGGGACGCGGCTGCGCGTGCGCCTGACTCCGGAGCTCCTGGCCCGCGTCCAGGCGGCGCTGGCAGGGGGCGCCGAGGGGCCGGCCCGTGCGTGAGGCGGCCTGGTTCCAGTGCCACGCGGGCTGCCCGGGGCGCTTCGGGCTGACGGAGGTCCTCTACCGCTGCCGGCGCTGCGGAGGGCTGCTCGAGGTGGAGCACGACCTCGCGGCGCTGCGACGGCGCGGCCCGGTGGAGTGGATCCAGACCTTCGACGCGCGCCACAACCGCTCGCCCTTTCCCTACGGCTCCGGGGTGTGGGCGAAGCTCGAGTGGGTGCTGCCGGAGCTCGATCCCTCGCGGGTGGTGTCGCTCGGGGAGGGCAACTCGAGCCTGCTGCGGACGGAGCGCTACGGCGCGGCGATCGGGCTCGAGGCGCTGTGGGTGAAGCAGTGCGGGACCAGCCACACCGGGTCCTTCAAGGACCTGGGGATGACGGTGCTGGTGTCGGCGGTGCGCCAGGCGATCGCGGAGGGGCGCCCGATCCGCGCGCTGGCCTGCGCGTCGACGGGCGACACGTCCGCGGCGCTGGCGGCGTACGGAGCGGCGGCGGCGATCCCGGTGGTGGTGCTGCTGCCCGCGGGGAAGATCAGCCCGGCGCAGCTCGTGCAACCGATCGCCCACGGGGCGCTGGTCGGCAGCCTCGACACGGACTTCGACGGCTGCATGCGGGTGGTCCAGCGCCTCACGGAGGACCCAGGGATCTACCTCGCGAACTCGATGAACTCGCTGCGCATCGAGGGGCAGAAGACGGCGGCGATCGAGCTCGTGCAGCAGCTCGGCTGGGAGGTGCCGGACTGGGTGCTGGTCCCGGGCGGGAACCTCGGCAACGTGTCGGCGCTGGCGCGGGGCTTCGAGATGATGCGCGGGCTGGGGCTGACGACCCGGCTGCCGCGGCTGGTGTGCTGCCAGGCGGCGCACGCGAGCCCGCTCTTCCAGGCCTTCGCGCGGGCGCAGGCGGCGGGTCGTCCGCTCCGCGAGGAGGACTACGCGCCGGTCGTGGCCCGCGCGACGCTGGCGTCGGCGATCCAGATCGGCGCGCCGGTGTCGCTGCCGAAGGCGATCCGCGCGCTGGTCGCCTGCGAGGGGCTGGTCGAAGCGGCGAGCGAGGCGGAGCTCGCGGACGCGGCGGCGCTCGCCGATCGGTCGGGGCTCTTCACGTGCCCGCACACCGGGGTGGCGCTGGCGTGCCTGCAGAAGCTGGTCGCCCGCGGGACGATCGGGCGCCGCGATCGGGTGGTCGTGATCTCGACGGCGCACGGGCTCAAGTTCACCGAATTCAAGGCGGGCTACCACGCGGGCTCGCTCGGGCTGCCGGGCCTGCATCGCAACCAGCCGGTGTCACTCGGGCGCGAGCCCGAGGAGGTGGTGGCGGCGCTGCACCGGGCGCTGGACCGGGTGCGCTGAGGCCGTCGCGCGAGCGAGTGATCGAGGGGCGACTTCGCCCGCGACTTGTGGTACTCTTGTAGAGTCATGTCGGAACGCGCCTTCTCGGCGCCTGGGGCTTCTTCAGGCGCATTCTCCGCGCCGGGTCCACACCGGGCCTCGCAGGTCCGCGATGGCGATCCCTATGAGCTCTCCAACGGGCACCGGATCGAGTGCCTGCCGGCCGGCGGCCGCCATGCGACGGCGAACATCCTCGGCGGCGCCGTGCTGGCCTCGGATCCGGCCACCCGAGGGCTCGTCGGCGCGGACCCCGGCGTGGTCTTCAACGAGGACCGAAACCTCCGGGCACCCGATCTGGCGATCGGGGTCGAGCCGGGGCTGGGGTGGCAGACGAAGGCGCCGCCGCTCGCGGTCGAGTACGCGGGCCCCGCGCAGGATCATCGGGAGCTGGAGCGGAAGATCGTCGAGCTGCTCGAGGCAGGGACGAAGATCATCTGGGTGATCCACCTGGTGGGGCCGCTGCGGGTCGACATCCACGAGCGGGGCGCGCCCATGCGGACCGTGGGGGCAGACGCAGAGCTCGTCGCGCCAGGTCTCCTCGACTATCCGGTCCCGGTCCGCGCGCTGGTCGAGCCCGACGCGGCGCTGGCGGCGGTGCTTCGGAACTTCCTCGGCCCTCACGGCGTTCGCAGCCTCGAAGAGCTGCGCGCGGCCGGACGGGCGGAGGGGAAGGCGGAAGGGAAGGCGGAAGGGAAGGCGGAGGGGAAGGCGGAAGGGCTGCAAGAAGGGAAGCTCTCCGGGAAGATCGAGGGGCTGATCGAGCTCCTGCAGCTTCGCGGTCTGGCGCTGTCTTCCGAGCAGGAGGCGACGATCCGCGCCTGCCGCGACCTCGCCACGATCGGACGATGGTTCGCACGCGGGGTGCACGCGAGAGACGTCGCGGAGATCCTCGGCCCTCCGAATCCTTGACCGGGTCGCTCGCGCGGAGCCGCTGCGCTCAGGACGTCTCGGCGCGGGCCTTGAGGGCCTGGGCGTGGCGCAAGAAGCCGTCGCGGACCTTGGCCATGGGCAGGAAGGCGGTCAGCAGGCCGCGGAACTCCTCCCGCGTCGAGTAACGGGTGCGATCGCCGGGGAGGAGATCGACCTGCTGGAGGCGGGTGGCGCGGACGAAGTAGAGGTCGTGGAGCAGGCCGGTGAAGTCGTAGGCGAGGCGTCCGGGTCGCTCGCCGAGGGGCGGGCTGAGCTCGGTGATCCGCTCGCCCGAGCTGGCGCCGCCGCCCTCGCGCCAGCGGACGTGCAGGCGGAGCGAAGCGCCGATACGGAGCGGCTCCCGCTCCTCGACGCGGACCACGAAGGGGTTCCACTCGGGGTAGCGCGAGAAGTCGAGCATGATCTCCCAGACTCTCGCGGGCGGGGCGTCGATCTCGAGGGTCGCTTCGGCGACGGGGCGGGACATGGCGCGGGAGCATAGTGGAATAGGAGGCCGGGTCGGGGCGTCCTGGGGCCGTGAAGCGCCGCGCGTTCCTGACCACGAGCCTGTCGACCCTCGCCTGCGCCCGCGTCGCCGAGGCCGCTGCCCCGGTCGTTGCGAGCCCGGGCCCGCCGCCGCGCGCGCGCGGGGGGCCCGGCGGGCGCGAGCGCTTCACGGCGGCGGAGGGCGCG
>CAZMML010000524.1:0-3672 GCA_964567335.1 uncultured Nannocystis sp.
CCCCGCGGGCGCGGGCTCGAGCTCAGGACTAGCAGGGCAGGTCGAGGACGGCCTGACCGACGTCGATACCCTGGCTCACGCCGAGCTCGATCGCGGGGAGGAAGTGGATCCCGCCATAGAGCCGCGAGATCGCGGCCTCCTCGGCCGCCTCGAAGAAGTCGGCGAAGCTGCGCGCGGGCAGGCCGATCGCGTCGTGGGTGTGGTCGGTGAAGGCGAGCGGGCCGAAGAGGTCGGTCAGCGCCTGCGCGGCGGCGCCCGACTGCACCGAGTGGCCCGAGGTGTACTCCGGGAAGGGCGGAGTGGCGAGCAGCGGCGACCACCCCGGATCGATATGATCGCGGATATAGGTGATCGGACGCAGCAGGTTGTAGCGATATTTGGTGTTCCAGCAGGCGACGAAGGCGTCGGCGACGGCCATGCCGACCTTGGCGTAGGCCTCGGCGGCGAGGTCGAGCGCGGCGGCCTGCGCGCTCAGGATCTGGGTCACGATCGAGATCGAGTGTCCGGGGGGGGTGGCCGTGGCACCCGCGTTATCGGCCCAGAAGAGCGCGATCGCCTGCTGATCGGGGGTGAGGCTGTTGCCGGTGTCGCGGACCTGGAGCGCCTCGAGATAGGCGGGCGAGCCGACGGTCGCAGAATAGGGGGTCGGCGGGCCGGGGTCGAAGGCGTCGTTGGTCGGGAGGGCGAAGGCCCGCTTCGCGCCCCAATAGGGCTGGAGCGCCGGCTGCAAGGCGGGCGGCGTCGGGCGCCACAGCCCGGGCCCGACGGGAGGGGTATAGGCGGGGAAGTTGTTGAGATAGGACTCGTGCCCGCCGTCGCTGGTCGAATACTGGAAGATGTGCGCGGCGATCGCCTTTCCGCGCTTCTCGGCCTGCTTGGCCTTGCCGGGGCCGATCTCCGCCGCGAACTGGGCCGCGAAGCCCTGCTCCATGGCGTCGATCGCGGCCTTGTTCGCGGCGCTGGCGGTGGGGAAGAGCGCGCGACACAGGGCGGCCAGGGTGACGTTGGCGACGCTCGGCCAGTGGAACCCCGAGTTGTGGGGGCCCGGCGGGGCGCTGAATGCGGGGAGGGCGCCAGCGAGGCTCTGGAAGCCAGGCATCCCGGGCACCAGGGCCTCGTAGAGGCCGAGGCCGAGGTAGCCGAGCGCCCGCGACGCGACCGGCGGCGAGAACCCCGGCGTGCCCTTGATCAGGCCGAGGATGAGAGAGAACCACTGGGTCGCGACGGTGGCCGGATACGCGGACGCGCGGGGGCTCGCCGATGCGAGGCCGGGCGCGCCAATACAGGCGATCAGGCCCGCGCCGCCGACCCCTCGTAGGAGCGAGCGACGGGACAACGAACTACGAGGACCGAGAACACGGCTTGGATCCATTCGCTTATACACCTCGCATTGGTTGTGTTGCTGGCTATGGGTCAGATCAGTTTTTTTGTATGTCGGTCGAAATGGGACGGAGACGCACCACGCGTCTCCGCGGGCTCGGGGTGCGTCAAGCGGGGGGGATCCGGGGGGTTGTGGGCGCGTGGAGGTCGGAGTCGTCGCCGAGGCGACTTGACTGCTTGTCGGGCGGGCGGCCCCGCGCGGCTCGCCGCCGCGCCGAGGCGAGGCGGCGGACCAGGCCTGACTGGACCCCCGCGGTGACGAATCGTCGGTTTGGAGTCACGCCCGTGAGCCCGACGGAGCGCCTCGGTCCATCCGCGACGATCCTGGCGCACGGGGCGCTGGGCCTGAGCCACGACCCGACGACCACGACGTGGGGACGACGACGCAGACGAACGTGGGCACCACCGAGCGACGCCAGCGGTGACCGGGTCCGGCGCGGACTGCAGGTCGGACCCGCTGGCGAGGGGCTTCGCCCCTGAGGGCCGCTCCACCCTGCGGCCCCGCCGCGCCCGGATCGTCGTACAAGAAGGGGGTCATGAGCGACGCGCCGATCTTCGGGACCTCCGACCGGTCGCCGGCGCACGTCTGGATCTCGGCGCTGCTGCTGGTCGAGACCCTGTGCGTCCTCGTCGCGCTGGCGACGGCGGCGCTGCTGGCGGCCGAGGCGGCGGCGCCGCTGTGGCTGCGGGCGCCGCTGACGCTGGCGCTCGGGCTCTGGCTCGACCGCCTCTACACGATCGGCCACGAGGCGGCGCACCGCAAGCTCTTCCCCGACCACCCGCGCCTCAACGACCTCGCGGGCGCGCTGGTGCTCGCGCCGCTGCTCGTGCCCCTGGCGGTGTTCCGCAAGATCCACGCGTTCCACCACGGGCACAACCGCCGCGCGCCGAAGGTCGCCACGCTCGACGTGGTGGTGCTGCCGCCGGGGCCGGGGCCGCGGCGGGCGCTGGCGCGGGCGCTCGGGTGGGCGACGTGGACGCTCGGGGTGTTCGCGGGCGGGTTCTACCTGCACGGGCTGGTGTCGGTGGTGCTCTTCCTGCTGCTGCCGACGGCGCTGGCGCGGCAGGTCTCGCCGGCCTTCGCGGGCTGGCGGCCGCGCCTGCGCGCGCGCGCGTGGGCCGAGCTGGGCGCGGGGCTGCTGCTGCACGCGACGCTGTGGCGGAGCCTCGGGCGGGACGCGTGGTGGGCGGCGCTCGGGCTGCCGACGCTGGCCTTCGCGTGGATCTACTCGATGCTCGTGTACATCTATCACTACCGGACTCCGGTCGGGGCGGAGGTGCGCAGCAACGTGCGCTCGCTGCCGCCGAACCGGCTGATGTCGTGGGTGCTGCTGAACTTCAACGAGCACGCGACCCACCACGCCGACCCGCGGATCCCGTGGTACCTGCTGCCGCTCCGGCGCAGCGCGGCCCGGCCGGCGCCCGAGGCGGGGCCGCCGCGGACGATCGTCGCCGCGGTGCTGCGGCAGCTCCGCGGGCCGATCTTCGTCGAGCGGGAGGTCCGGCCGTGAGCGCGGCGGGGTCGCGCCTGCGCCTGCGTGCGGGGCGTGCGGGCGACGCGGCGGGGATGCTGGCGCTGAAGGCGAGGCTCCGGCTGCGCGGCGAGCTCGCGGCGGGCGAGGCGAGCGCGCGCGGCGGCTTCCTCCTCGGCTCGACGGCGGCGCAGTACGAGGCGCTGATCGCCGAGGCGCAGGTCGACGTGCTGCTCGACGGGGAGGCGCTGGTCGGTTTCGTGACGGCGCTGCCGGACGCGGCGCTGCGGGCGAGCGAGCTGTGGCGGCGGCGAGAGCAGGTCGACGGGGGGGAGGGGACGGCGGCGATGCTGGCGGCGATCGAGGGGCTGCGCCTCGGCTACGTCGATCAGCTGGCGGTGGCGCCGGAGCCGGCCTATCGCCTGCTGGCGCCGGTGCTGGCGTACCGCGGGGTCGCGCGCCTGCTGGCGGCCGGGAGCGAGCTGGTGTTGACGACCGTGGTAGCGCGGCCGGTGCGAAACCTGGCGACGCTCCCGCTGCTGGGAGCCGTCTCGGCGCAGCGGGTCGGGACGATCGTGGAGCGCTACCCGGAGGTCGGCGAGGTCAGCTCGGACGTGTTCTGCGTGTCGGCGGCGGCGTTCACCCCGAGCGGGCCCCGCGAGCAGGCGCGCCTGGCCGCGCTCCGGCGCTGGTGCGAGCGGCTGCTGAAGGTCGCGCCGGGACGTTTGATCCCGTGGGGTTGAGCCGGTGGGGTTGAGCCGGTGGGGGTGAGCCGGTGGGGTTGAGCCGGTGGGGTTGAGCCGGTGGGGTTGAGCCGGTG
>CAZMML010000525.1:0-3657 GCA_964567335.1 uncultured Nannocystis sp.
GGCGCTGCTCCGCCACCGCGACGCCAAGGCCTGGGAGCTCGGCGCGGACGAGGCCGAGCGGCTCGACGAGCTGCTCCACCAGCACGCCGCGTTCGCCCGCAAGTCGCCCCTGCGCGAGACGATCGAGAACGTCGGCGTCGCCGTGCTGGTCGCGCTCGGGCTGCGCTCCTGCCTCTACGAGCCCTTCAAGATCCCCAGCGGCAGCATGATGCCGACCCTGCTCGCGGGCGATCACATCTTCGTCAACAAGTTCGTCTACGGGATCCAGATCCCCTTCACGACCACGGTCGTCGGCGAGGGCATCGGCCAGATCGCGCGCGGCGACGTCGTCGTGTTCCGCTACCCGATCGACGAGTCCGAGGACTTCATCAAGCGCGTGATCGGCCTCCCCGGCGACACCGTCCGGGTCGACGGCAACAAGGTCAGCCTGCGCCGCGCGGGCGCCGACACCTTCGAGGAGCTGCCGCGGAACAAGATCCCCGACAAGTGCCGCGACGAGACCGGCGCCCAGCAGGTCCCGCACTGCGAGCTCTTCGAGGAGACGCTCGACGGTCACACCTACGTCGTCCGCTACAAGACCAACCTCGACCCACGCCTCGGCCAGCGCCGCGTCGGCGAGTGGACGGTCCCGGAGCGCCACCTCCTCGTCATGGGCGACAACCGCAACGAGAGCCACGACAGCCTCGCCTGGACCAAGCAGGTCGAGGCGGTCGCCGCTGACGGCCTCGTCACCGTCAAGGATCTGCGGGACCTCACCCCCGAGAAGCTCTTCTCGCTCTCGCGCCCCGACGACGTCGCCGCGCGCGGCGACCCGAGCTTCGACCACATCCTCTACATCGCCGACCACGCGAGCGACAAGCACGGGCTCCAGCTCGAGGTCTGGCGCCGCCCCGTCCTCGGCGCCGAGTCCGTCTACCGCGCCTTGACCAGCGCGCAGGAGTCCCCCGCCGAGCGCTCGATCGCCGCCCTCGTCGAGGGCGACGCCCGCCTCGCGGACCCCGCGAGCGCCCGCCTGCGCGGCCGGATCCTGAAGCAGGGCGAGCTCGTCACCGCGCTCTCGATCACCTCCGGCGCGGTCGCCCACGACGCCGTGATCCGCCTCGCCGACGACGAGGGCGTGCTCCGCTTCAGCTGCGGCGTCGCCGTGTGCAGCGACGCCGGCCGCCTCGCCGAGCGGATCGTCGAGGTCGTCTCCCGCTGGTCGAAGGACTACGCGCAGGACGCCCGCCAGCTCGTCGACGGCGACGCGGCGATCCGCTACTCGCCCCACTGGACCAGCCGCGGGCCGACCGGCGAGAAGTTCTTCGAGCGCCGCTTCACCAAGAGCGGCGGCGAGGCGGCGAGCCTCGCCGGCTTCGTCCGCCTGCGCGCCTGGCGGGCCCCCGACGAGGGGGAGGAGTTCGTCCGCGAGGCCGCCCTCGCCGCGCTCGGCAGCTCGCGTAAGAGCGCGACCCAGATCCTCGATGAATTCGGCGACGACGCCTGGCTCGCTACCGACGAGCACCGCTTCTCGATCGTCCGCGCCGACCACCGCGGCCAGCTCGTCTTCAGCCTCGAGTGCGGCCGCCAGCGCTGCGCGAGCGAGCGCGACGCCCTCGCGCTCGCGCGCGTCGTCGAGGGCCACGCCCCCGAAGCCGTCAAGGAGCGCGCCCGCCTCGCCGATCTGCTCACCGCGGCGGACGTGCCGGGCTTCAAGGAGCTCCCCGCGCTCCCCGTGCCCGAGCGCTACGAGTACGATCGCCTCCGGCTCGACGCGACGATCCGCGACGTCGGCTACAGCCTCGGCGCGTGGGTCTGGCTGCGGCCGCCCGAGGGCCTCGGCGCGAAGGTCGAGGCCCTGCGCGCCACGATCGAGGGCGCGCGGGTCGACGAGAGCTTCGCCGCCGGCGCGGTCGTCGGCGAAGCCTCGGACGGCCACGGCACGCAGGTCGTCTTCGCCGTCCCGGAGACCGACGCCGTCGTCCGCTTGCAGTGCTCGGCGGGGCTCTGCCCGAGCGAGGACATCGTCCGCGCGATCGCCCAGCGCACGCGCCTGAAGGCCCGCGACGCCGGCGTCTTCATCGACCCCGCCGCCGAGCGACCCTACCCCTACGTGCCGCGCGGCAACGTCAAGGGCCGCGCCGAGCGGATCTGGCTGCCGCTGAGCCGATTCTGGCTCAAGGTCCGCTGAGCCGCCCGCGCTCGCCCAGCCCTTCCGCGTCTGGCCTTCGACCCTCCTCTGATTGCGGCTGACCCTTGTGCTCGGCTACGCTCGCGCCGCGCATGCTCAGCGAGGATCAGCTTCGGGCTCTGATGCAGGACCTGGAGAGCGACTGCGTCGAGCGCACGACTTCGACCAAGAACAAGGACAAGTTCGGCGAGGCCATCTGCGCCTTCGCCAACGATCTGCCGAACCACCGTCGCCCTGGCTACCTTCTGATCGGTGTGCGCGACGACGGGAGAGCGAGCGGCCTCGTCGCCACCGATGACCTCCTGAAGATCTTCGGAGCGATCCGCGACGAAGGGAACATCCTCCCGCTGCCGACCCTCTCCGTCCAGAAGATCTCGCTCGCGGACGGCTCCGGAGACGTCGTCGTCGTCGAGGTCCTCCCCTCGGACATGCCACCGGTCCGCTACAAGCACCGCGTATGCGTGCGGATCGGTCCGCGGCGCGAGGTGGCCAGCGAGCAAGACGAGCGGATTCTCTTCGAACGGAGGACCGTGCTCGCAAGGAGCTTCGACGCCCAGCCACACCCGGGAGCGACGCTCCGCGACCTCTCGCCCGAGCTCTTTGAACTCCACTACGTCCCGCGGGCGATCAGCGCCGAGACCCTGGCAGAGAACCACCGCCCTCTCGAGCACAAGCTCGCTTCCCTGCGCTTCTTCGACCTCGACCGCGGCTGTCCGACGAACGCGGGGCTCTTGCTCTTCGGGATCGACCCGCGCCGCTTCCTCGAGAGCGCCTATGTCCATCTCTTGCGCTGGGACGGGGTCGAGAAGGAGATCGCGGCGCACGAGCACCGCGTGGCGGGCGACCTCAACGCGGTGCTCCAGCGCGTCCACGACTTCTTCGAGGTCTACAACGTCCAGCGGACGATCTCGGAGGACGAACTGCGTACACGCTCCCTCCGGGACTACCCGGCGATCGCGCTGCGTGAGCTCGTCAACAACGCCGTCATGCACCGGCAATATGACGCTGGTGGACCGGTCCGGATCGACTGGTTCGACGACCGGATCGAGATCCAGAGCCCTGGCGGCCTCTATGGCGAGGTCACTCCCGAGAATTTCCCCCGTCGCTACGCCTACCGGAACCCGGTGATCGCAGAGGCGCTCAAGGTCCTGGGGCACGTCGAGAAGTTCGGGTCGGGCGTCGAGAAGGCCCAGCGCGCGCTGAGCCGCGCCGGTCACAGGCCGGCTGAGTTCGCCTTCGATCGCCACTTCGTTCAGGTCACGGTGTGGAGGCGCGCGTGACCAGCGTCGCCTTCTACAACCCGAAGACCGGTGTCGGCTGCACATCCCTCGTTTACCACCTCGCGTGGATGTACGTCCGCCTGGGCTACCGTGTCGTCGCCGTCGACGCGGACCCGCAGCGCGACCTCACTGGCGCTCTGTTCGGCTTCGACGAGCTCCCCCTGCTCGAGTTCGACGAGACGCGCGTCCTCGGCGCCACCCTCATCG
>CAZMML010000526.1:0-3654 GCA_964567335.1 uncultured Nannocystis sp.
ACCTTGCGCTCCTCGGCAGCGGCCTGGACCTGCGCCGCGCGGAGCGAGTTGTTCTCCTCGATCAGCTCGGTCGGCTCGACGTAGAGCGTCTGCCCCGTCGCGCTGCTGTCGTGGATGATCCCCGTCAGCGAGCCCCGCCGTTGGAACGAGTCCGAACGGACAGGCAGCACGATCCGCCCCTCGCGCTCGGTGTAGAAGCTGTCCTGCAGGACCTCCGCGATCCCGCCCTGCTTCACGAGCCGGTTCGCCGTCTTCATCAGGCTCGCCCGCAGGTCGCGGACCCGCTGGCGCGCCCGGTGGAGGCCTGGGCTCGCGCCGTCGACGATCCAGGGCTCACCCTCGGGCCCGTCCGGGGCCACCGACCTCCCCAGGCTCGCCGCCAGCTCGCGCTGGGGGCGGAGCGCCTCGACGCGGCGGCCGATCTCCTTCAGCCCGGGATCGTCCTTGTACCCGCGCTCGCCCGCGGCCGCCGCGTGCAGATCGACCACGATCCCCACCGCTCGGAGCTGCCAGAGCGTCGCCAGCAGCTCCGCGGGCCCGAGCGCGCCTCCGCGGCTCGCCCGCGCCGCCGCCTCGGCGACGTCTTCGACCCGCCCGAGCGCCTCGGCGAGGTCGGCCGCCTCGCCCGCGCCCTCCCGACGGAGCGTCGCCTGTACGGCCAGGAGCGCCTGCAGCCCGTCCTGCTCGCGCAGCAGCGCCGACGCCGCCTCGGCCTCGCTCACCCGTCGCAGCACCGGCGGACCCATCGGCTCCGCGCGCGACTCGCCCAGGTCGTGCGCGAGCTCGGCCGCCAGCCCGGCGCGCGCGACCGCCGTGCGCAGGTGGGCGCTGAGACGCTCGCACAGGAGCGGCCACCCCAGGTGTACAAGCACCGAACGATACCCCGCCGGGGCGCGCGGACCGGACACGGCCGCGGATTATGCCTGAAGCCCGCGCCGACCGCCTCCGGGGTCCGCGCGTTTTTTTTGGTAGGCACAAATGGCGCAAAGGGATAGCGTTTCGTGACCCGATGATGCGCGCCTTGGTCCTCTTTATTGTCCTCGGGGTGTACTGGGCCCTGCTGTCCGGTCAGTTTCACAACAACTTCCTGATCACCGCCGGCGTCGTCTGCATCGCCTTCGTGATCTGGCTCAGCGGCCGGATGGGGATCCTGGACGACGAGGGGGTCCCCGCGCGCTACTACCCCCCGCTGGTCCCCTACACCCCCTATATGATCTGGCAGGTCATCCTCAGCAACTGGGACGTGCTGAAGCGGATCTGGGCCGCGGACGAGCTGCCGATCGATCCGCGCATGGCCAAGATCCCCTACAGCACCAAGACGGGCTTCGTCACCACCACCTACGCCAACTCGATCACCCTGACCCCCGGCACGGTCACCGTCGACGTCGGCGAGCGCGAGCTCCTGATCCACTGCCTCACCCAGGAGGCGGAGGAGGGCCTGCGCGAGGGCGACATGGAGCGCCACGCCAAGCGCCTGGAGGGCGGCTGATGTCACTCGTCTACCTGCTCACCGCCGTCGCCCTGATCGCCGGCACCTTCATGCTGCTCTACCGCGCGGTCGTCGGCCCCACCGTCTACGACCGGATCCTCGCCTGCAACGCGATCGGCACCAAGACGATCGTCTTCGTCACCCTGCTCGGGTACGTCAGCGGGCGGACCGAGTTCATCGACATGGCGATCGTCTACGCCCTGATCAGCTTCATCACCACGATCGCGGTCCTCAAGTACATCGAGAAGGGACGGCTCGATTAACATGCACTGGTACGAGGTCGTCACCACCGTTCTGCTCGCGCTCGGCTGCATCATCGCCTTCTCGGGCTCCTACGGCGTGCTGCGGATGCCGGACTTCTACGCGCGGCTGCACACCGCCGGGAAGACCGACTCGCTCGGCCAGCCGCTGATCTTGATCGGGCTCATGTTCGTCACCCCTGACGTGCTGACCCAGATCAAGCTCCTCCTGGTCGCCTTCATCATCTTCATCACCGCGCCGACCGCCACCCACGCGATCACCAAGGCCGCCCACCTCGACGGGCTGGCGATCTGGACCAAGCCGCCGAAGGGGGGCCGCCCGTGACCGCCGTCGTCCTCATCGACACCCTCCTGCTGATCCTCGTCACGATCACCGCCGTGGCCATCATCGAGGTCCGCAGCCTCTACGCCTCCTCGATGCTGACGGGCATCTACAGCCTGCTGATGGCGCTCGTCTGGGTGAACATGCACTCGATGGACGTCGCCTTCACCGAGGCGGCGGTCGGCGGCGGGATCAGCACGATCCTCCTCCTCGGCACGCTGGTCCACCTCCCGCGCGACGAGAAGCCGATCCGCAAGCGGCTCCACGTCCCGGCCTTCATCTTCAGCCTCCTGACCGGCGCCGCGCTGATCTACGGCACCTTCGACATGCCGCGCTTCGGCGACCCGGCCGCGCCGATCCATCACTACCGCGTCCCGGAGATGATGTCCCAGACCGTCGGGTTCGTCACCAAGCTCCAGGGGAAGCAGCCCGCCCCGGAGGGCTTCGACCTCCAGGACTACCGGACCTTCAACGGCCGCGTGAAGGACATCCCCGCGGACCCGCGCGACACCGCCTGGCGCGAGCGCTCCGAGCTCGCCCACGCGGGCCTGCTCGTCCCCGAGGTCCACACCGGCCGCGTGCACCACGCGGAGCCCGGCCACCACCTCCACCCGCCGGACGACTTCAACGGCCACGTCCCGAACTCGGTCACCTCGCTGCTCGCGGCCTACCGCGGCTACGACACGATGTTCGAGACCACGGTGATCTTCACCGCCGGCATCAGCCTGATCCTCCTGCTCCGGCGCCCGCGCCGCGAGGGCTACCTCCAGCGCAGCGCGCCGCTGCACGATCAGGTGATCCTGCGCGTCGTCGCCAAGCTCTCGATCCCCTTCATCCTGATCTTCGGCTTCTACGTCATCACCCACGGCGAGCTCGGGCCGGGCGGCGGCTTCCAGGGCGGCGTGATCCTCGCCACCGCCTTCATCCTCTTCGCCCTGATCTTCGGCCGGCCCGCGCTCTACCGGATCGTCCCGCCGCCGATCTCCGACACCCTGACCGGCGTCGGCGTCCTCCTCTACAGCGGCACGGGCGCGGCTTGCATGCTGCTCGGCGGCAAGTTCCTCGACTACGCCATGCTCGACCCCGCCAGCCCCGGCGACGGCGAGGCGCTCGGCATGACCCTCGTCGAGTACGGCGTCGGCATCACCGTCAGCATGGTCATGCTCACGATCTTCAACCAGCTCGCGGAGGAGCAGTCCAAGTGACCGGCGGGATCTACAATTACTGGATCTACGTCCTGCTGATGATGATCGGCCTCTACGGCGTCATCGCCAAGCCGAACCTGATCAAGCAGGCGATCGCGCTCGGGCTCTTCCAGACCGGGATCTTCCTCTACTACATCTCGATGGCGGTGATCGACGGCGGCACCGCGCCGATCTGGACCACCACCCACGAGGGCGCGCAGAAGTTCGTCGGCCCCTACGACAACCCGCTGCCGCACGTCCTGATCCTGACCGCGATCGTCGTCAGCGTCAGCGTGCTCGCGGTCGCGCTGGCGCTGATCATCAACATCAAGCGCGCCTACGGCACCATCGAGTACGACGAGATCGAGGCGATGGACCAGGCCGACAAGCACGACGAGT
>CAZMML010000527.1:0-3654 GCA_964567335.1 uncultured Nannocystis sp.
GAGGACCCACCGCCTCCCATCGAATGGGACGGTCACAGCGGCGGCGCGCAGGCCGCCGCGACCGCCTCGATCGCCTCGGGCCGCGGGAGCACCCGCTGGCCCTCGCGCGAGCGCAGCGCGAGCGAGCCCCCCGCCGCCTCGCGCGCGCCGACCACCGCGAAGAAGGGCACGCCGTCCTCGTGGGCCTCCGCGACCCGCCGCGCCAGCGTCTCCTCGCGCTCGTCGAGCTCGACGCGCAGCCCCGCCGCCCGCAGCTCCGCCGCCGCGACCTCGGCCGCCTCGCGCTGGCCCGGCCCCACCGGCGCGACGCGGATCTGCACCGGCGCCAGCCAGCCCGGCAGCGATCCTGCGTGGTGCTCGAGCAGCACCCCGAGGAAGCGCTCCACGCTGCCGTAGAGCGCCCGGTGCAGGATCGCCGGGCGACGCCGCTGGCCCGACGCGTCGACGTAGCGGAGGTCGAAGCGCTCCGGCAGCACGAAGTCGAGCTGGATCGTCCCGCACTGCCACGCGCGTCCGAGGCGGTCACGCAGCGAGAACTCGAGCTTCGGCCCGTAGAAGGCGCCCTCGCCGGGCTGCAGCGCGGGCCGCAGCCCCGCGTCCTCCGCCGCCGCCTGCAGCGCCGCCTCCGCGCGGTCCCACAGCGCGTCGTCTCCGGCCCGCTCGGGTGGTCGAGTCGAGAGCGCGACCGCCACCTCGGGGAAGCCGAAGGCCGCGTAGAACGCCCCGACCCCGCTGCAGAAGCGGCGGATCTCCGCCTCGGCCTGGTCCTCGGCGCAGAAGACGTGGCCGTCGTCCTGTGTGAACTGGCGCAGGCGGAAGAGCCCGTGCAGCGTGCCGCTCGGCTCGTCGCGGTGACAGCAGCCGAACTCGCACAGGCGCAGCGGCAGGTCGCGGTACGAGAGCGCGCTGCGGGCCGCGATCTGGATGTGCCCGGGGCAGCTCACCGGCTTGAGCGCCGCCGGCTGGCCCTCGTCGGCGAGCGCGAACATCCCGGCGCGGAAGTGCTGCCAGTGCCCGCTCGCCTCCCAGATGGGCTGGCGGAGGAGCTGCGGCGTCCTCACCTCGGAGTAGCCGGCGGCCCGGACGAAGCGGCGGGCGGCGTCCTCGAGGGCGCGGACGAGGACGAGCCCCTTGGGGTGCCAGAAGGCCATCCCGGGCGCTTCGTCCTGGAAGTGGAAGAGGCCCAGGCGGGGGCCGATCGATCGGTGGTCGTGGTGGTCGAGCATGGCGCGTTCTCCGGTGCGAAAGGGCCGAGCCGACGGAGACGCCACGAGAAGCCGCGACCCCGCCGGCGTGGGCGGGGTGACGGTTCGAGCAGAGCGCCTCAGCGCGCGCGCACGCGACCGCCCCCACCCGCGAGGGTGGTGGTGGTGGTCGCAGTGAGGGCACGCCGAAGCATCAGACTTAGGCTCTACGCGCGAGCAGGTCGAGCGTCAAGCCGCGACCGCGTGCGGAAGCTCAGCGCTTCTCGTTGACGCCGCGGACGATCACCCACAGGAGCCCATAGGCGAGCAGGAAGAGGTAGAAGCCCCACGACATCACCTGCAGCAGCATCATCCCGACGTCGTGCGAGACGTGGATCGGCGTGCCCATCAGATCCACGACGCCGCCGGTGTCCGTGACGCTGATGTGCGAGCCGGAGCTGTGGATGACCTGGATCGGGATGGCGACCAGCCAGATGACCCACCACAAGAAGGCCAGCCCGCCGCCCGAGCCGTGGTAGGCCCGCCACGCGCTGCGGAGGATCAGCGGCGGCAGGATCACGTTGGCGATCGGGATGAACCACCCGCCGACCGCCATCCCCGGCGAGAAGCTCGCCTGCCCCCGGCGCTCCGCGTGGACGCGGTAGAGCCACACCAGCAGGCCGATCCCGATGACGACCTGGAGGATCGAGTAGAGCGGCGAGAGAACGGGCCACAGCGGGTACACCACGCCGGGGACGACCATGCTGAGCAGGTGGACCCCGACGCGCAGGCCGATGTAGCCGGCGATCAACTTGTCGAAGGCGTGCTTGCCGCCGCCGCCGCCGCCGCCACCACCACCGCCGCCACGCCCGCGCCCGGGCCCGCCCCCGGCCGCCACGAAGGCCTCCGCGGTGACCGCCGGCAAGCTGGTCTCGAGGCCATCCAGCGAGATCCCGAGCACCTGGCCGAGGTGCCCCTTGAACGCGGCGAGGTCGACGCCCTTCATGAAGCCGTGGTTGATCCGGGAGCCGTCCGGCCGGACCTCGGCGAGGACGCACTCGCTCGGGTGGACGCCGGTGCCGGCCTCGTCCCGGCAGCGCTCGTAGAAGAACACGCGCGGCCCCTCGGGCCCGCGCACCGGCGCGACGAAGAGCGCCTCGTTCGGGGCGAGCGCCGGCGGCATCGAGATCACGACGACCTCCTTGCCGTTGGCCTTGATCGCGCCGACCACGTCGAGCTTGGCCAGCGTGTGCGTCCCCGGCACCTGACCGACGTGGGGCAGCGCCTGCCCCTCCGCCGCCTTGCCCGCCTCCTGCCACAGGAAGAACACGAAGGCCTCGCGCTGCGGACCGGTGAGCTCGGCGAACATCCGGTCGGTGGTATTGAAGACCTGCCCGGGGATCAGCTTCTTGGCGAAGAAGTAGTGGTGGTCGCGCGGCGTCGTCATGGCCGCAGCGCTACCACAAACCCGCCTGCTCCGGCCAGGGCTCCCGCCGGGGCCGCGAGGCCCCACCTGCCGCTCAGGTCGGCCGCTTCCCCTCCAGCACCCAGGCGATCCGCGCCACGTGGTAGGTCGCGTTGGCGGTGATCGTCCCGTTGAGGATCATGACGTCGTCGACCTCGTGCGCGCGGACCAGGTCGAGCACGCTCCCCTGATAGCGGCGGTAGTCGACGATGATCACCTTCTCGTAGTGCGACGCCAGGTAGACCGCGAACGCGTTGCCGTACGAGTTCTTGACCAGCAGCGCGCGCCGCTTCGGCGCCGCCTCGTTCTTCACCACCATCAGCGGGTAGTCGCCGCCGAGGAACACCCCGTAGCCCGAGCCGCGTTCGAAGAAGAGCTGGCCGGGCACCCCGACGTTCGGCGCCGCCGCCCCGTAGCGGGTCACGCTCACCTTCGCGGGCGGCACCCAGTACTCGAGCGGATCGGGCGACTCTGCCAGCGTCGGGTCGCGGGTGAAGCGGTAGAGCGAGCCGTAGAACGCCTTGCCGGTGCGGCGCTCCATGTCCGCCAGGGGCTTCGGCTCGAAGCCGGCCGCCCGGCAGTAGGCCGCGTACGCGTAGTAGGCCCCGAGGCCCGTCCAGTGGTGATCCGAGCGGAAGAAGATCGCCTCGTCGGTGTGCCCGCGGAGCGCCTCGTAGAGGTCGATCGCCTTGACCTCCGGGCGGAACATCGCCGCCGTCGCGCGGATGTTCGGCAGCTCCGACTTCGAGCGGCGCGCGAAGTCCTCGGGCAGGTAGAAGGTCTGCGCCGTCGGCACCAACAGCACGAAGACCCGCGCCTCGCCGGCCAGGGCCTCCGCGTAGGCGTTGATCGCCCGCGCGTAGCTCGGCGAGCCCCCTGGCCCGCCGTGGAAGAGCTGCATCGCCCGCCCCTCGGTGACCAGGATCCCCCGGCTCACGGACCCCTGCACCCGCTTGCGCGGCCCGATCAGCGGCGGCTCGCCCTCCTCCTCCGCCTCCTCCTCCG
>CAZMML010000528.1:0-356 GCA_964567335.1 uncultured Nannocystis sp.
TCGAGACATCTCGGCCCCGCGTATCCGCCCGGCGCCCGATGCCCGCCCAACGCCCGCGCCGCAGGAGCCCCCCGCGATGACCGCCCGCGTGCGCGCCCAGGCCGAGCCGACCGCGACCTCTAGCGAGCGTTCGACCGCCGCAGCCAGCGTCGCCCCGCCCGAGGTCTCCGCCGCCCTCGCCGAGCCTGGCGCCTCGCTCCCGCCCGAGCTCCTCGCCCACGCCCAGCGGATCCTCCGCTCCGACGCCGCCAGCGTCCGGATCCACGACACCCCCCTCGCGGGGGCCCCCGCCCCCCCCCCCCACCCCCCCCCCCACGCCCCCCCGCCCCCCCAACGCGGAGCCCCCCCCGCCGCAC
>CAZMML010000528.1:366-3652 GCA_964567335.1 uncultured Nannocystis sp.
CGCGGGCGCCTCGGCCCGCTCCCTCGACGCGCGGGTGTTCGCGTTGCGGAGACTTTTGGTTTTCGATCTCGGCGCCTTCGTGCCGCAGATCGCCCGCGGCCAGGCCCTCCTGCTTCACGAGCTCGGCCACCTCCGCCAACAAGCGCCACGCGACCCCGACCGCCCCCTGCACCTGGGCCGCGCCGAGCCCCACGAGGCGGACGCCGACCGCGTCGGCTTCACGGGAGCGCCTGCCACGGTCGCCCTCCCGCAGAACCACCTCGCCCTCGAGCCCAACACCGCCGAGCCCCCGGAGGATCGGCGCGCCGCCCTCACCGCCCTGATCGCCGAGCGCGGACCGTCGCCCGCCCCCCCTGTCGAGCCTGCCCCGCGCACCGGCACCCTCCGCGACGGCACCCCCTACACGATCCTCCCGAGCGGCAACGTCGAGGTCCGCTTCCCGCCCGCGCGCGAGGGCCGGCTGATCATCCACGACGCCGACGATCCGGCCGACCTCGGCGTCGCCCCCGCCGATCCCCACGCACCGGCCAAGCTCCCGACCGTCGACCTCACGGCCACCGGCGAGCAGGCCGTCCAGCGCGAGACCAAGCGGCTCGTCGCCTACGACA
Organism: uncultured Nannocystis sp.; assembly: GCA_964567335.1. GTDB lineage: Bacteria > Myxococcota_A > Polyangia > Nannocystales > Nannocystaceae > Nannocystis. The sequence goes on from CAZMML010000528.1 coordinate 975, forward strand.
CCCCCGTCACCGCCGTCTTCAAGCCCGAGCACCTCGAGACCGGCCCGGACGGCGCCCCCGTCGGCCTCAAGACCCTCAAGCCGATCGCCGTCAGCGCCACCACCGTCGGCGAGGGCCGCCTCGTCCAGAACGAGCGCAACGTCACCACCACCGGCCCCAGCCGCGTCGTCAAGGACACCGAGAAGGAGAAGGTCATCCAGGGCACCTTCTCCTTCTCCAAGGGCCCCGGCGAGCAGCGCGACAAGCAGTTCGACAAGCTCGAGCGCGCCGTCACGATCGGCCGCACCGTCGAGCGCAGCACCGCCCGCGTCGTCGACGCCACCACCGGCAACATCGCCGAGACCACCACCGTCCAGGAGGCCCAGGGCCTCACCCGCTCCACCCGCGGCAAGGCCCAGGACGGCACCTACGTCCTCGACAACCAGGGCGTCGGCACCACCTCGCAGACGAGCGAGCGCGTCCAGACCTACCGCCTCGTCAGCGGCCGCGAGATCGTCGTCAGCGCCGACGACGGCAAGCGCGCCCACCTCACCGAGAGCAAGAAGGACCTCGACAACCAGGGCCTCGAGTACCAGGCCCTCGACCAGAAAGAGCGCAAGACCAAGCGCGGCCTCGAGACCGCCGGGAAGCGCACCCGCACCGCCGTCTACGCCTACGTCCCCGAGAACCCCAACGATCCGGAGGGCCCGCAGCGGCGCGTCCTCGTCGGCGCCTCCACCGCCCGCACCGGCACCCTCACCCTCGGTACGACCACCCCCACCGTCACCGAGGACGTAGCCCAGACCCGGCGCGGCCCGGTCGCCGTCAAGCGCGAGACCACCACCACCGACGGCCTCTCCGGCGCCGGCAGCCTCGTCACCGACCGCGCCTCCGGCCTGCGCGCCGCCAGCCTCTCCGGCAGCCTCCAGGCCGGCCGCTCGCGCACCACCAAGTCCAGCTCCGGCCCTGACGTCCCCGACCTCGCCGCCCGCCCTCCGACCGGCCAGGCCGAGCTCGCCCGCTTCTCGAAGAAGCTCACCCCGAACGTCGACGCCTCGCTCGCGGTCAGCGACACCGGCGTCCGCGGCGAGCTCGCCGCCAGCACCAGCCGCGGCCTCGAGAAGCTGCCCGAGACCAAGCGCCACACCGAGCTCTTCGGGATCTTCTGCATGGACAGCGTCGTCGAGGGCACCAAGCTCGCCGGCTACATGGCCGAGGCTCGGGGCTCGCTCGAGGCCCAGCGCGGCGGGAGGGGCGCCCAACTCGCCGGCGCCCAGGCCGCCGCGGGCGTCAGCGCCAACCTCCAGGCCGGCTGGCTCGACGAGCGCACCCTCAAGATCAAGATCCGCCCCGACCCCGCCAAGATCCCCTGGCCCTGGGTCCGCAGCGTCACCGAGGTCATCGAGCCCGTCCTCGACCTCAAGTTCAAGGGCCACACCTTCGCCGGCCTCGAGCTCAAGGGGGAGGCCCGCGCCCAGGCCAGCCGCGAGGCCGGCCGCGGCGGCAGCGTCAGCGGCTCCGCCTTCCTCGGCCTGCGCGCCGGCGCCGACATCGAGGGCAGCCTCCAGGTCGGCCGCGTCGCCGGCAGCGACTCGGGCAGCGCCCTCGGCACGATCAAGGGCGGCCTCGCCGCGATCCTCGGCGCCAGCGCCGCCTTCAAGGCCACCGCCACCCTGATCGGCGGCAAGGTCGTCGCCGGCGCCGAGGGCAGCCTCGCCTTCCCCGCCGGCCTCCAGGCCAGCCTCCGCGCCGAGATCGACGCCTGGCGCCTCGCCGCCGTCGGCGCCAACGTCCTGCGCAAGCTCCCCGACGCCGCCGTCTACGTCGCCGGCGAGGCCCGCGACGCCGCCCGCGCCACCGCCCGCGCCGCCTCTGATCTCTACCGCCACGACGACCTCGCCCGCGCCCAGATCGCCGCCCGCGCCCACGAGGGCCTCGCCCTCCCCCAGCGCGTCGCCCTCGTGAAGTCCCTCCTCGCCGGCCACACCGGCGACGACGACCAGCGCGCGATCCTCGTCGTCCTCGAGGACGCCGCCCGCCGCGGTGACCTCCCGGCCCTCGTCGCCCAGGTCGGCGACTACCGCCTCCGCTTCGCCCTCGACGGCGCCGTCAACGCTCGTTACCACCAGCTCCTCGGGCGCTAGCCATGCACCGGATCGCCCGCCTCCAGCTCGAGCTCACCTACCCCGACGAGGCCCGCGCCCGCGACCTCCTCGCCCGCGGCGCCGAGCTCCACGAGCGCCGCCTCGCCCCTCTCCTCGAGCAGCTCTTCGACGAGCTCGACGACCCGGCCCAGCTCCTCCAGATCGACCGCCTCGAGCTCGACCTCGGCCTGCTCTCCGGCGACCTCGACGAGGAGCTCCCGCGCCGCCTCGCCCCGGCCCTCCGCGACGCCCTCCGCCGCGCCCTCTCCGGTCGCCCCGCCGCCGCGCCCGCCGCCCGCGCCCTCGAGCTCCTCGGCCTCTTCGCGCGCACCGGCGCCGCCCCGTGGTGGGTCGACCGCGACGCCGACGACCCGATCGAAGGCGCCCTCCGCCGCGCCCTCACCGACGCCCCGCGCGCCCTCGCCGAGCTCCTCCGCGGCCTCGCGCTCGACCCCGCCGCCCGCGCCCGCCTCGCCCGCGCCCGCGGCGACGAGCGCCGCCGCCTCGCCCGCGCCCTCGCCGACGACCTCCCCGACCCCGATCACCGCGCCGCCC
>CAZMML010000529.1:0-751 GCA_964567335.1 uncultured Nannocystis sp.
AGCCGCGCCGCCCTCGAAGCGGCGCGGGCCGTGCTACGCTCGCGCTCGATGTCCTCGCTCCGCCGCGCCGCGAGCCGAGCCGCCGCGCTCGCTACGTTCGCGAGCGCCTGCAGCCACGAGCCCCCGCCCGATCCGCTCGACCCGCAGACCCTGATGGACATCGCGCGCGCCGGCGGCGACGCCGAGGGCGAGGACCTCTCGGGCCGCTACGCGGTCGTCGCGGACAGCACCGACTGCGACTGCCCCGAGAGCGCGGGCCTCGACCTCTGCGCCCCCGAGTTCGCCGTGCTCGCCGGCTTGACCGGCCCGATCCTCGTCACGCAGACCGGCGGGTACCTGACCTGGGTCCCCGAGGGAGGCGGCGCCCTTGGGATGTCCGGCGCCGTCGGCCGCGACGGCTCCTTCGAGCTCGCCGCCATCTACGACCTCGGCACCCTCCTCAGCGAAGGCGGCGTCTACGCCCGCCTTGACGGCGAATTCGGCGCCGGCCGGCAGATCCGCGGCGATCTCGACCTCCGCGTCGTCGGCACCTTCGAGGACGATCCGCTCGACTGCCGGCTCCGCTTCGAGGTCTCTGGCGCGCCGGCGCCGGACCCCTGAGGCTCAGCGCCCGCGCTTCCCGCCGCCCTCGCCGCGCCCGTGGCCCCGGCCCTTGCCGTGCCCCGCGCGCCGCTCGAGCATCACCACCAGCTGCTGACGCTGCGCCGGCGTCAGCGATACAGCACCTCCGGCAGCCACAGGCCCACGCCCG
>CAZMML010000529.1:761-3651 GCA_964567335.1 uncultured Nannocystis sp.
TGACGCTGCGCCGGCGTCAGCACCGCGTGCACCTGGGCCATCGCCCCGCGGCGCAGCCCCGCGATCGTCTTCTTGCGCGCGTCGAGCTGCGTGTAGAGCCCGCTCAGGCGGCCGTTGTCGAGGCGGTCCTTGCGGAACTCGGCCGCGATCTCGCCGCGCAGCGCCTCGATCGCCTCGCGCTCGGCCTTGATCTTGGGCGCGGTCTGCTCGCGGATCTTCTTGAGCTCCGCCTTCTGCGCGTCCGTGCAAGCCAGCCGCTGGCACACCTTCGCCCCGATCTTCGCGGGCCCCTCGGCCCCCTCGGGCGCCGCCTGGGCGCTGCCGGCGCTGAGCATCGTGATCCCAAACAGAGCGGTCATCAGGGTCTTCGTCATCGTGGTGAGCATGGTCGTCATCCTTTCGCGGCCGTATCGACGAGACCCCGGGGCGGCGCATGCTCCCCGCCGCGCAAAGCTCCCGTTCACCTCGCGTAAAGCGCCCGTAAAGCGCCCGACCCCGCGAGGCGCCCGCGCGCGCGGCGTTCACCCCGCCGCTCTCACTCGCGTGGGTAGTGGAACACGAAGTTGTGCTGCGCCGCCTGCTGCGCCGGCGGGAAGTCGAGCGCAATCACGATCTTGCGCAAGCAGTCCGCCAGCTCGCCCTCGCCGATCCGGACCCGCTGCGGACGCCCGCTGGGCCCGATCAGCGCCACCACCTCGACGTCGGGGAAGTTGCGGTCCCCGTGGCGCACGAAGCAGTTCCGCACCGCCTCCCCGCGGCTCGCGCGGAGCATCACCCGCCGGAACTCGCGGGCGCTGAGCTGCTCGGACTCGGACGTCCCCTCCCCCGGCTCGCGGGCCTCGGCCGGCGCGGACCCCTCGGGCATGACCCTCGGACCCGCCGCCGCCTCCTCGGCCGGGGCCGCGACGCTCGCCAGCGTGGATGTCCCCGGGGACAGATCGGCCCGCTTCGGCGCGACCTCCGGCGCGACCTCCGGCGCGGGCGCGGCCGCCGGCGCGGCCTCGCGGGCCGCGTTCCACGCCTGGAGCTGCCAGGCCGCCACCGCGCAGAGCGCCGCCACGATCAGCGCGCCGATCACCACCGCGCCGATCCCCCCGCGCTTCTCGCCCACGGCCTCCGTCGCCTCGTCGTCCTCCTCGAGCAGGCTGACGGCCGTCGGCGGGCTCGTGACGAGCGCCGGCTCGGACGCGAGCGAGGCCGACGACGCCGGCGATGAAGAAGCCGCGACCGACGACGCAGCCGACGACGCGGCCGACGACGCAGCCGACGCCGCAGCCGTCGCCGCAGCCGTCGCCGCCTCTCTCGCCGCGGAGAGCGCGAGCGACACTGCGTCCGCCAGTCCGGCGCGCGGCGCCTCCTCCGGCACCGGCGCCGCCACACCGAAGGGCGGCGGCGCGGGCGTGGCATCCGTCTCCTCCGCGGGCGCCGCAGACTCCGCGACCTTCGGCGGCTCCGCGACCTTCGGCGACTCCGCAGCGATCGCCGTGCTCACCGCTGCAGCGCGCAGCCGGGCCGCCAGCTCGGCCGCAGGGACCCGCGCCTCGCCCCGCGCGATCGGTCCGAGCTCCTGGACCCAGGGCTCCGACTCGCGTCCCGCCGCCAGCTCGAGCAGGACGCCGGCCAGCGCGCGCACGTCGTCGCTCGGGGAGGGATCCGAGACACCTGCTCCTTCGGTCATACTGACGTCGAGGTCGACCAGGCGGACCCGCACCGCCGGCTCGCCGCCTGCCTCCCACAGGAGGTTCCCCTGCGACACCGCCCCGTGGGCCGCGCCAGCCGCGTGCAGCGCCGCCAGCCCCTCCGCGAGCGCCGCGCCGAGGGTCGGGAGGCCCGCGCCCTCCAGCCGCGGGTCGCCCTGCGCGTGGTAGAAATTCTGCCCGGAGACGTGCTCCATGGCCGCGTACCACAGCGTGCCGAGGCTGCCCTCTGCAAGCACCGCCGCGACCTGCGGGTGACGGATCCCGAAGCGCTGGCGCGCCCGCTCCGCGGTGGCCGCGACCACCTCCCGGTGGGCCCCGGTCGCCAGCACCTTCACCGCGACGATCTGCCCCGTCGGCTGGTCGCGGCCCGCGTACACGCAGCCGAGCTCGCCCGAGCCCAGCAATTCGAAGAGCACGTAGCGTCCGGCGAGCACATGTCCGCGAAGGTCGCCGAGCACGTCCTCCGCGCTGCGCCCCTCCATCGCCGGCCCGAGTGGGTCGGCGACCGCCGCGTCGTCCTCCTCGTCGAGGGGGATCGAGTGCATCGTCCACCCGCGGGGCCGCTTCGGCTTGGGTCCGGCAGGATCAGGGGCGGTAGGTCCGGCAACCATGGAGGCGGGTGGCGCAAGGGTGCAACGGACCCGCGCCGTGGTCAACGCCCGCCCCTAGCAGCCGCGCTGGCCCCCAGGCGGCCTCACGCCGCGGCCTGGAGCTGGCGACGGCGCAGGTACGCCACGTAGAGGATCGTCGGTACGGTGAAGCGGAAGGCCGGACCGAGGAAAGTCCAGGCCCGGATCGCGTGGTAGATCGGCCCCCCCAGGTCGCGCAGCACCAGGCGGAGGCCCCCGCGGAGCAGGCGCGATCGGACCTGGCGCAGCGCCTCGTCGCGGAGCCGATCCCGGACCGTCTTGGACGTGTGCGCCACCACCAGGCCCCGCCGCTCGGGACCCACGTGGGTGATGAAGTCGTGGAGGACGCTGAGGTCGGGCACGCCGTCGACGAAGAGCGCGCCGGACTCGAAGCGGGCGAGGAGCGCCGCCTGCAACTCCTCGGGCAGCGCCCCGAACCCCGCGTCGAGCGCGTACTGGACCACGCGCGTCTCGAGCGCCACGATCCCATCCGCGGGCTCTTCGGAGAGCCCGAGCTCCGCGAGCGCGTCGCACACGATCTGGAGGTATGAGGGCTCGCCG
>CAZMML010000530.1:0-3650 GCA_964567335.1 uncultured Nannocystis sp.
GGCGCGTCTGCGCTGGGCCTCGCGCGTCAGGATCGGCGCATGCCACGCGGACGGCGCCGGGGCGCTTCGGGCTCGCTCCGCGCCGCGGGTTCAGCGAGCGCGGCTCACTTGCCGCTGAACTGGGCCTTGCGCTTGTCGACGTAGGCGCCGATGCCCTCGCCCGCGTCGGCGCTGGTGAAGAGGCGCTGCTGGAGCTCGCGCTCGAGGGCGAGGCCGCTGGCGAGGTCGAGCTCCGCGCCGCTCTGTACGGCGCGCTTGATCAGGCCGACCGCGAGCGAGGCGCGCTGCGGCGGGACGAAGCGGCGCGCGTAGGCGTGGACCTCGGCGAGGAACGCGGCGGCGGAGGCGGCGGCGATCTGGCGGTGGACGATCCCGAGGCGCTCCGCCTCGTCGAAGTCGAAGGTGGCGCCCTCGATCATGAGCTCGATCGCCTTGGCCTTGCCGACCAGGCGGGCGAGCCGCTGGGTGCCGCCGGTGCCCGGGAGGACGCCGAGCGAGACCTCAGGGAGGCCGCACTTGCCGGCGCCCTTGCGGGCGATCCGGAGGTCGGCCGCGAGGGCGATCTCGAGGCCGCCGCCGACGCAGTGGCCGCCGAGGGCGGCGATCACCAGCTTCGGGGTCTGCTCGAGGCGCGCGATCGTCTCGTTGGCGTGGAGGCAGAAGTTGTACTTGAAGGTCGGGTCGGCCCCCTTGAGCATGGCGATGTCGGCGCCGGCGCAGAAGAACTTCTCGCCGGCGCCGGTGAGCACGAGGACGTGGACCTCGGGGTCGAAGCGGGCGCGCAGGATCGCCGCGTCGAACTCCTGCATCATCGGGTACGAGTAGCAGTTGGCGGGCGGGACGGTGAAGGTGATCTGGGCGACGCCGCCTTCGGCGTGGTATTCGACGTGGGCCATGGCGGCGCTTATACCTGATCCCGTCCACGTCCATCGCGTGCGGGTGGGCTTCGGTGACTGCGACCCGGCCGGGATCGTCTACTTCCCGCGCTTCTTCCACTTCTTCCACGAGGCGATGGAGACATGGTTCGACGCGGCGCTCGGCCTGCCCTACTCGGTGCTCATCGGGGGGCGCAAGATCGGCTTCCCGGCGGTGCACACGGAGGCGGACTTCAAGCTGCCCTGCGCGATGGGGGAGGAGATCGGGGTGGAGCTGCGGGTCGAGGAGCTCGGCCGCTCGTCGATCCGCTTCGCCTACGCGGTGCGCACGCACGGGGACGCGGCGGCGCCGGTGCGCCTGACCGGCGCGACGGTGTGCGTGGTGATGGACCTCGACCCGAGCCGGCCGACCTTCCGCCGTGCGCTCGCGGTGCCCGAAGATCTGCGCGCGAGGATCGTGGCGTGGCGCGGCTCGACGACGTGAGCTCCGGTGTGGGGGGCGATCGTGCTGCCGGGCGCGTAGTAGCTCTGGTTCAATCGATGGGTGTCGAGTGTGACGAGCGCACCCTCGCAGCCGAAGGCGCGCAGCGGTCGCGGGCTAGATCCCGAACATGCGGCGGAAGGTCGCGGCGTAGCGCTCCTTGGCGTCGCCGAGGACCGGCGTGCCATGGGCGGGCAGCAGGTGGCGGAAGGGGAGCTCCAGCACGCGGGCGAAGTCGATCGGTTGCGGCTCGGCGTAGCGCAGCCAGCCCGGGCCGACGTTGGCCGGCTGGATGAAGCCGATCTGACGCATGAGCGCGGCGGACTCGGGGCTGAAGTAGGGATCGGTGTCGGCCCAGTTCTGCAGGCTGTCGCACGCGACCGCCACGCCCCCCTCGCGGTCGACGAGGAGCAGACCTTCGGGGCGCTTGGAGGTGAGGAAGATGAAGAGGGAGGCGCCGGTGAAGGGCATCGGGCCGCCGGGTCGCAGCTCCTCGTCGGTCGGGAGGCCGCTCTCGTGGACCATGCCCGGCAGCGCCCACAGGCGCGCCTGGTAGCGGCGCACGTAGAAGGCGTCGTCGATCCCGTGGAGGGCGCCGAGCTTGACGACGTGGCGGACCCTGCCGAGCCTGTCGAGGCTGGCGAGGCCGGCGTCGTCGAGGCGCACCGTGTTGACCAGCGTGAGCGAGTCGCCGTCGCGGACGACGGTCATGTTGCGGCTAAACTGCCACTGGGTGCCCTCGAAGATCGGGCGGGAAGTACCCGTGACGAAGTAGATCCCGGGCAGCACCTCCGTGAGCGCGCCGTGGGGCATGACAGGCGTGAACGTGTCCATGGCTCTCTCCTCGCGCGGGAGGCTATCGACATGCGCGGTCTCGCGCAACCCTCGCGGAAGGGCTCGTGGTAGGGTGTCCGGATGATGGGGCGAGGGCGGGGCGCGTGGGCTCTTGGATGTCTGGGGATCGTCGCGGCGGAGCAGGAGGCGATCGCGGACTGCGCGGCGCCGGCGGCGACCTTCCATGTGGCGACGACAGGCGACGACGCGGCCGCGGGGACGGAGGCCGCGCCGTGGCGGACCATCAATCACGCGATCGCGGCGAGCGGCCCGGGGGCGTGCGTGTACGTGCGAGCCGGGACCTACGACGAGGGCGGGGAGATCTGGATCCGGCCGGAGTACGGCGGGGCGCCGGGCCAGGTGTGGGAGCTCGCGGCCTCCAAGGGGGAGGTCGTGACGCTGACGACGCGGGTGCTGATGGAGGCGAGCTACATCCGGGTCCGCGGCTTCGTCATGGACACCGGCGACTCGATCGTCGCCCGCGGCCTCGGCACGGACCGCGAGATCATCGGCAACAAGTTCGCGGGCGCCTACACGTACGGCGCGATCACGGCCGGCGGCGACAACCTCTTGATCGAGGGCAACCTGATCGCGCTCGACGGCACCGGGACGACGCAGGACCACGGGATCTACGTGATGTACGGGAAGGGCAAGCGGGTCCGCGGCAACACGATCACGGGCACCCCGGGCTACGGCATCCACGTGTACGACGAGGACAAGTACGACTGGCCGGCCGACATCGCCGACGTCGTGATCGAGGGCAACCTGATCCGCGGGGCGGTCAGCCGCTCGGGCATCATCGTCGCGGGCGACGGGGTGGTCCAGATCGCGGACGTGCAGATCCTGCGCAACGTCGTCGAGGGGACGCCGCAGTCGGCGATCCAGATCTGGGAGCAGGGGGTGTCGGGGATCGAGATCTGGCACAACACGCTGATCGGCGGGGCGGCGGTGATCAACAACGCCGGGACCCCCGAGGTGCGGGTCATCAACAACATCCTGTGGGGGAGCGACACGTTCCTCGCCGGGCCCTTCGCCGAGGTGAGCACGAACCTCTACGGGCCGGGGCAGGGCGGGGGGAGCGAGCAGGACGCGGCGGCGCTCTTCGCCGATCCGCTCTTCGTCGAGCCGGCCGCAGGTGACTTCCACCTGATGCCCGGCAGCCCGGCGATCGACGTGGGCAAGGAGCTCGGACTCCCCTTCATGGGGGCGGGTCCGGACCTCGGCGCGTTTGAAGAAGGAGAGGAGCCGATGGGCTCGAGCTCGGGCGAGACCTCGGACACCAGCGGGAGCTCGACGGCAGGGGCGAGCTCCGGCGGGCCCGACGAGCCGACGAGCGGCGGAGGCGGCGGGGGCGGCGGGGGCGGGAGCACCGACGGTGGAAGCACAGCCGGCGACGGCGGGTCGACCGGCGAGGGCGGAACGGGCGGCGAGGGCGCCGATCCGAGCTCCTGCGCGTGCTC
>CAZMML010000531.1:0-3641 GCA_964567335.1 uncultured Nannocystis sp.
CACCCGATCTACGGGCCGCGCGGCGCGGAGTTGCCGGACGAGGTGAAGGTGGTGATCGCGGCCGGGGCGGCGATGCTGACGCACGGGCGGCCCGACTGGGAGTGGCCGCATGTGCGCGACATCGTCGTCCACCCGACGCAGTGGAACGAGGAGGGCGTCCCGGGCGACCACCACGCGATCGCGGGGCAGGTCCACGCGCAGGGGCCGGTGCTGCTCTCGCGCAAGCAGATCCGCTTCGGCTTCCGCAAGGCCGACGGCGAGAACGTGGTGCTCCACGAGCTCGCGCACGTGCTCGACCTCGCGGACGGGGAGGCAGATGGCTCTCCGGACAGGTTCGCGTGGGCGGCGGTGCCGGGCTGGGACGCGCTGATCCGCAGCCGGCTCAAGGCGGTCCGCCGCGGCGCGAAGGGGCCGCTGCGGGCCTACGGCGGGACGGCGCCGGCCGAGCTCTTCGCGGTCGCGGTCGAGGTGTTCTATGAGCAGCCGGAGCGGCTGCGCGCGCAGGACCCGCAGCTCTACGAGGCGCTGGCGACGCTCTTCAACCTGGACCCGGCGACCGGGGCGCTGCGGCGGACGATCGCGTAGCGCACCGCAGGCTCAGGCGCTCGGCGGCGGGGCGGCGTGGGCGGCGAGGGCGCGCAGGCAGGCGAGGGCGGCGTCGAGGTGCGCGTCGGTCGGGAGGCGATCCCAGGGCCAGATCAGGACGAGGATCCCGTTTTGCAGCATCAGGTAGGGGCGCGGGAGGGCCGAGAGCGCGGCGCGGAGGGCGGCGTCGCAGAGGGCGGCGGCGCGGCGCTGGGAGGCGTAGGTGGCGAAGCGGAGGTCGAAGGCGTCGTCGCCGGTGCGGACGCGCTCGCCGGGGCGCCGGGCGGTGTAGGCGATCGGGGAGCCGACGGCGAAGACCTCGAGCACGACCCAGGGGCTGCGGTCGATCCGGGTCTCGAGGAAGATCCCGAGGTCGCCCTGGGCGAGCGCGCCCTGGCTGAGGTGGAAGGCCTGCTGTCCGTCGCGGCCGATGACCGCGAAGCCGCCGCCGCGCTCGACGACGTGCCAGCCGCGCCGCTCGGCGAGGAGGGTCCAGCGGGCGCGGTCGCGGGCGATCGCGCGCCGGTGGCGGTACCAGGCCGTGCCGAGCACGAGGCCGGCGAGCGCGGCGAGGAGCGCGTGCAGCAGCAGCTCGCGGGGCGTCGCCTCGATCATCGCCCGCTGAGCCTAACACGCCGGGGCCGCGGAGGCGCGCCGGCAGGTGCGGGGCGGGCGCTCGGTGTGGCCCAGATCGCGGGTCAGGGGCGCCCGCGGCGAGGCCCGCCCGGGGCGCGCGGGGGGCAGACCTGGTCGCGAGGACAGCTCGCGGTCGGGGCCGCGGCGGGCGCGTCCTCCGCGTCCTCGACCCCGGCGGCGCTGCTGCCGGTGGAGGCGCCGGTGGTGGGGAGGACCAGCCCGGTGGTCCAGCGGGGCTCGCTGTCGGCGGTGGTGCCGAGGTCGGTCGTGCTCGTGGTGGCCGGGCCGGCGGGGCGACCGGAGCAGGCCGAGAGCAGGGCGAGGGTGAGGAGGGCGGGGCGCATCATGGCACGGGCACGCTGAAGTGGACGGCCCAGTTGTAGAGGGGGTAGCCGTGTCGGCTGGGGGTGGCGTCGGAGTCGCGGAGGTTGCCGCGAGCGCCGGTCATGGGGCCCGCGGCCTGGCCCGGGACGCCGGTGTAGGCGTAGCGGAGCGCGCGGTTGCCGGCGATCGGCTCGATCGCGAGGGTGATCTGCACGGTGTCGGGGCCGATCAGCTCGACGGCCGTGATCGCGGGCGGGGCGCCGCTGGCGTCGGTGTACTCGAAGCCGAAGTTGCCGGGGTTGGAGACGAGGGTCTCGTCGAGCACGAGCGGCGGCGCGGGGACGTCGAAGCGGACGGTGATGACGGCGCCGGCGCGGGCGACGAGGGCGGGGCGGAGCGGGCGCCAGGGGGCGCCGTCGATGAGGACGCGGCGGTAGACCTTGGCGTAGTGCTCGCCGAGCCAGCGCTCGCCCTCGCCGGTGAGGTGGACGCCGTCGGGGACGTAGGGGAGGAAGTACTTGGGGCCGACGACGAAGATCCGATCGGGCCGGGCGTCGGCGGCGGCGAGCTGCTCGCCGGGGATCCGGGAGGTGGCCTGGCCGAAGGCGGTGTAGCTCGACATCTGGCAGAGCAGCATCGGCACCGGGTGCGCCTGGCCGGTGATCGCCTTGACGTCGGCCTCGTAGTCGCTCTGCCAGGCGAGCAGGTCCTCGGCGTAGGTGAGGTTGCCGCCGAGGTGGTCGCTCTCGCCGTGGATGATCGCCACGGCGCGGACGGCGTAGGGCTGGCCGAGCGCGGAGGTGATCGCGACGCCGGCGGTGACCTGGGCCATGCCGGCGGCGTAGGGCGCGGTGCCCTTCTTGAGCGCGGCGTAGGGCTGGCCGCCGACGCCGTGGGCGGAGGCGAGGATCACGTGGTCCTCGCCGCGCGCGAGCTCGAGCTCGGCGACGAGGTTGGCGGCCCCGGAGGCGATCGTCTCGCCGAGGTTGTCCTGCCAGGTCTCGACCAGCGGGATCAGCCCGGTGAGGCCGGCGGCGCCGGCCCGGACGCCGGTGTTGAAGGAGAGGTTGCCGTGGGGCTGGACCGTGCTGACGACCTGCGAGAGCGCGCCGACCGAGAGGCTCTGGCCGCCGATCAGGAGGTGGTGGATCGCGGCGTCGACGCAGGCGCCGTAGACGCAGGGCTGTCCGATCGGGCAGGGCTGGCCGCAGTCGCCGCAGCTCGCCTCGTCGCTGGCGAGGTCGGCGCAGGCCTCGCCGCAGCGGGTCTGTCCGGGGGGACAGGTGGGGCTGCACGCGCCCGCGAGGCAGGGGACGCCGGGGGCGCAGGCGTGGTCGCAGGCGCCGCAGTGGGCGGGGTCGACGTCGAGGTCGGTGCAGACCTCGCCGCACACGTCGGCGTCCGGGCCGCAGGCGACGCCGCACTGGCCCTCCAGGCAGGCGAGGCCGGGGGCGCAGGCGCCGCCGCAGGCGCCGCAGTGGGCGGGGTCGTGGGCGGGGTCGACGCAGGCGCCCTCGCACTCGAGCTGTCCTTCAGGGCATGTCGGCGCGGGGGCCTCGGTGGTCGGCTGAGCGCTCGAGCTCGAGGAGGCGGCGGAGGTGCTCGAGGCGGAGGTGCCCGCGGTCTCTGAGCTCGTCTCGGCGGGGGGATCAGCGCAGGCGCCCGCGAGGACGCAGACGAGGGCGCGCGCGCGCAGCGGGCGAAGACGGTCCACCTCGCCCTTATCCGCCACCTCCGCGCCCCTGACAAGCCCGGGCCGGGGCGACTATCCTGGGCGGGTGCGTCACCGTGCGTTCGGGAAGATCGCCGGGCCCGGCGAGCCGCTCGGGCTCGTGCCCGGCGGGCCCTGGGCCGCGCTTGAGAAGATCCACGGGGCGCAGATGATGATCGCGATCGCGGGCGGCGAGGTCCGCTTCGGCAAGCGCAAGGCGTGGCTGGCGGAGGACGAGCCCTTCTTCGGCTGGCAGCTCGTCCGCGCGGCGCTGACCGAGCGGGCGCGGGCGGCGGCGCGGACGCTCGGCGCGCCGCAGGTGGTGCTCTACGGGGAGCTCTTCGGCGGCGGCTACCCGCACCCCGAGGTCCCCGAGGTGCCCGGG
>CAZMML010000532.1:0-3634 GCA_964567335.1 uncultured Nannocystis sp.
TGGTCGGCAGCCCCGTCGAGGGCCCGCCGCGCTGCACGTCGACCACCACCAGCGGCAGCTCGGTCGACACCGCCAGCCCGAGCGCCTCGGTCTTGAGCGCGAGCCCGGGGCCGGAGGTGCTCGTGACCCCGAGCGCCCCCGTGTAAGACGCCCCGATCGCCGCGCAGATCGCCGCGATCTCGTCCTCGGCCTGGAAGGTCGTCACCCCGTAGGCGCGGAGGTTCGAGAGCGTGTGCAGGATCGTCGACGCCGGCGTGATCGGGTAGCTGCCGAGCACCAGCTCGAGCCCCGCGAGCTTGCCGCCGGCGAGCAGCCCCCACGCCGTCGCCTCGTTCCCGGTGACGTTGCGGTAGAGCCCCGGGGCCAGGCGTGCGCGCGGGATCTCGTAGCAGTAGACCCCCTGCGGCATCTCGGCGGTCTCGCCGTAGACGTGCCCGGCGTTGAGCGCCGCGATGTTGGCGTCGGCGATCGCCGGGTGCTTGGCGAACTTGCCGCGCAGCCACTCGATCGTGCTCTCGCGCTCGCGCCCGAACATCCACATCATCAGGCCGAGCGTCCACATGTTCTTGGCGCGCAGGGCCTCCTTGTTGCCGAGCCCGAAGGGCTCGACCGCCTGCATCGTCAGCTTCGAGATGTCGATCTTCAGCAGGCGGTAGGCGTCGAGGCTGCCGTCGTCGACCGGGTTCTTGTCGTAGCCCGCCTTCTTGAGGTTGCCGCTGCTGAACGCGCCGGTGTTGATCACCAGCAGGCCGCCGGGCTTGAGGTCGCGCAGGTTGACCCGCAGCGCCGCCGGGTTCATCGCCACCAGCACGTCCGGCGCGTCGCCCGGCGTCATGACGTCGTGCGCGGCGAAGTGCACCTGGAAGCCCGAGACCCCGAAGGTCGTCCCGGCGGGCGCCCGGATCTCGGCCGGGAAGTCTGGCAGCGTCGACAGGTCGTTGCCCATCAGCGCCGTCGACTCGGAGAACTGCGAGCCCGTGAGCTGCATGCCGTCGCCCGAGTCGCCGGCAAAGCGGATCACGACGGACTCGAGCTGCATGCGCTGAGGTGAGGTCGTCGAGGAAGAGAAGGTGTCCATAGACGGCGAGCGCCGGCATTATGCGGCGCGAGAGAAATTCTTGGCGCGGGCCACCGCGCGCGAGATCGTGAGCCATCACAAGCGGAGCGCGTCGCTGCAGCGTGCGTCGCGCCCGCCGAGCCCCACGATCGATCGACCTCCACGCGCGCCGCGACGCCGCACGACGCGTCTCCGCCGCAGCTTCGCGTCATGCGCTGGCTCACGGGCACGCGCGCGGCGCCGGCCCCGCGTGCGACCCTGCGCAGCATCGGTGCTACAGTCCGCGCCCATGAAGAACCAGTCACTCGACGCGATCATCGACCGCGGGCTCGCCGCCCTGGACAACGACGACCTCGGGCGCGCGAAGGCTGCGCTCGAAGAGGCCAGGAAGCACGCGGGCGAGAATCACGTCCGCGTGCTCCACCTCTCCGGCATGGTCGCGTGGGCGCACGACGAGCTCGATCAGGCGACCGGCTTCCTGATGCAGGCCGTCGACGCGGAGCCAAACGACGCCCGCATCTACCTCGACTGCGCGGAGTGCCTGCTGCTCAACGACCAGGACATGGACGACGCCGAGGCCGCCGCCCGCTCGGTCCTGGGCCTCAAGGGCGCCGATCCCGAGGCGGTCGACCAGGCGCGCATGCTGCTCGCCCAGATCCGCCTCCAGGACGACGACGTCGAGGAGGCGCTCGAGCTCCTCGACGCCGTCAGCCAGGAGCGCAAATCGGACCCCGGATACCTCAGCATGTACGGCTTCGTCCTGATGAACGCGGGCCGCGCCGCGGACGCCGCGGGCACCCTGCGCCGCGCCGTCGAGGTCGACCCCGAGGACGCCGACATCCGCTACTGGTTCGCGCAGGCGCTCGATGCCGTCGGCGACACCGTCGCCGCCCGCGAGCAGATGCTCAAGGTCCTCGAGCTCGACGCCGGCGACGAGGACCCGGACCCGGTCGACCCCGAGCTGGCCGACGACCTGCGCGAACAATTCGAATCCGTGCTCGAGGAGGTCCCCGACCCCGTCCTCAAGCTGGTCGCCAGCGCGCCGATCGTCGTCCAGGCCCGCCCGACGGCGGATCAGGTCCGGATGGGCGCAGATCCGCGCTCGGCCGTGTGCTTCCTCGGGCGGCCGCAGACCGACGACGCCGACGCGAGGCTGGACAGCATCGTCCTCATGCGAGACTTCTTGCTCGACGAGATCGAAGGGGACGACGACATCCCCGAGCTCCTGCTCATCGGCCTCGTCGAAGAGGTGCGCCGCTTCTTCCGCATCGACGGACTCGGGGTGGGCACGGGACTCGAGGACTGAGAAGGCCATGGCGACGACCCACGCGAACACTGCCGCGCTGATCTACGACTGGAACGAGAAGGAGCGCACCGGCCCGCTGCTGCGCAGGCCGCCGCGCTTCGTCGACGAGAGCATCCGCGACGGGATCCAGTCGCCCTCCGTCCGCGACCCCTCGATCGAGCAGAAGATGGAGCTGGTGCGCCTGATGGACCGCCTCGGCGTCCACGCGGTCAACCTCGGCCTCCCGGGCGCCGGCAAGCGCGCGCAGGACGACGTCGAGCGCCTGCTCCGCTTCATCGTCGAGGAGAAGCTCCGGATCACGGCCAACTGCGCGGCCCGTACCGTCGCCTCCGACATCACCCCGATCATCGACATCTCCCAGCGCGTCGGCGTGCCGATCGAGGTCATGACCTTCATCGGCTCGTCGCCGATCCGCGGCTACGCCGAGGGCTGGGACAACGAGCGCCTCAAGAAGCACACCCACGACGCGGTGAAGCTCGGCACCGACAACGGCCTCCCGGTCGGCTTCGTCACCGAGGACACCACCCGCTCTCACCCGTCCACCCTCGACATCCTCTTCCGCACGGCGCTCGAGGCCGGCGCGACCCGCCTCGTCCTCTGCGACACCTGCGGCCACGCCACCCCCGACGGCCTCCTTAACCTCCTCAACTTCACCCGCGGGGTCCTCCGCTCGCTCGACCTCGAGGACTCCGTCGAGCTCGACTGGCACGGCCACAACGATCGCGGCCTCGCCCTCACCCTCGGGCTGCACGCCTTCGAGTGGGGCTTCCACCGCGTCCACGGCTGCGGCCTCGGGATCGGCGAGCGCGTCGGCAACTGCTCCCTCGACCTCCTGCTCCTCAACCTCTACCTGCTCGGTCAGCTCGACCCCGCCCGCCACGACCTCTCCTGCCTCGTCGAGTACGTCCGCAAGGTCAGCGAGTTCACCGGCGTGCCGATCCACCCGAGCTACCCGCTCTCCGGGCGCGACGCCTTCCGCACCGCGACCGGGGTCCACGCGGCGGCGATCATCAAGGCCACCAAGACCGGCGACTCCGAGCTCTCTGACCGCGTGTACTCGTCGGTCCCCGCCCGCGTCTTCGGCCGCAAGCAGGAGATCGAGATCGGCCACTACAGCGGCCGCTCGAACGTGATCTACTGGCTCCGCGAGCACGGCTACGAGCCCTCCGACGAGCTCGTCGACCGCCTCTTCGCGTTCGCCAAGGCCCAGGACCACACGCTCAGCCACGACGAGATCGCGGCGGTCATCGGACCTCCGGCCTGACCGGCGC
>CAZMML010000533.1:0-3634 GCA_964567335.1 uncultured Nannocystis sp.
GGGACGGAGCGCTTCGACGTCGCCATCGACGACGCGGTGCGGCCGCTGCAAGAGGTGAAGGTGAGGGCCCTCGACCCGGAGACCGGCGCGCTCGTCCGCGAGTTCATGGCGGTCGCTCGCCTCGACACGCCGGTCGAGGTCGAGTACTACCGCGGCGGCGGGATCCTCCACACGGTGCTGCGCAAGATGGCCGGCTGAGCCGCCGCGCGGCCGATGCCCGGCGCGCTCCGCCGCGAGGCCCCCACCGCGGCGGCGAGGCCCGCGAGGCCGAAGCGAGAATTTGTATGCGGCGGCGACGAGGATCTCGGGGCCGGGCGCTACGAGAGGGCGGCGAGCCAGGCGGTGAGCTCGGGATCGTCGCGCGGGGCGTGGGCCCGCAGGGCGGCGAGGCCGGGGTCGGCGTCGCGGTCGGGGAGCAGGAGGGCGAGGAGGCGGGCGCCCTGGACGGCCTCCGCGGGCGGCAGGGTGGCGAAGGCGTCCCACACGGCGGCGTCGTAGGGCGCGCGAGCGAGGAGGGCGCGGAGGGCCCGGGCGATGAACCAGCCACAACGGGCGCAGGTGAGGCTCCAGACCTGCTCCGGGGGGATCGGGTCAGGGCGGGCGGCGATGGTGAGCGTCGCGTCCTGGTTGGCGCGGAGAGCCGCGACGAGGCGCAGGGCGCTGCGCTGCGGGGCGACGGAGAGGGACTGGAGGAGCAAGGCGCCGAGCAGCTCCTCGACCTCGAGCGGCGTGCGTCGCGTGAGCGGGCCGGGCGTGGGGCGCTCGAAGAGGCCGCCCGGGTCGAGCTGAGACCACGCGAGATCGGCGGCGAGCTTGTGCCGCTGCGCCTCGGGCAGGCTCGGCGCGGCGTGGACGACGATGGAGCCGTCGATCGCGTCCGCCGCGCCCGCGGTCGGGATCTGCAGACCGTGTGGAGCGCGTGGCGGAGCGGAGACTCGGTCGGCAGGGAGGGCGAGCTCGATCGCGGGGCCGCGGTGGCCTGCAGGACGGGTCGTCCGCAGGTGCGCGAGCAGCCGGCGGTAAGTGTGCGCGCCGCTGCAGAAGTGGCGGCCGAGGCGCTCGAGCTGGGGCCGCCGTCGGGCCAGGAAGCGTCGCGCCTTGGCCTCGTTCTCGGCCATCCGCGGGGCCTCCTCGTCGTGATCGCTCAGCGAGCCGACGCTGGTGTCGATCACGAGGGTGAAGCCCTCGAAGGTCTGGACGATCTGGCCGTAGGTGCCCATCGCTCGCGACGCGGAGACGCATCATAGCGATCGGGGCGCGTTCAGGGCTCACGCGCTCGCGCTCGTGCAGACGGGGCGCTCACCGGGGAAGTTGACCGGGCCCCGCAGTCCGGATCGGAATAGAGCGGCGTCGGGTCAGCTGCCCTGGCGGTTGAGCACGGCGACGAGCGCGTGGAGGGCGTCGATGACCGAGAAGATGCCGAGCAGCTTGCCCTCGCGCATGACCAGCGCGGCGCCGATCTTGTGCTGCGCCAACACGTCGACGACCTTGTCGAGCGGGGCCTCCGGGTCGACGACGAAGGGGTTGGGGGTGCAGATCGCCTCGATCGTGGTCTTCTGCGGGTCGAGGTTCTTGACGGCCATGGTGTGGCCGAGGTCGCGATCCGTGATGATGCCGACCAGGTGGCCGTTGCTGTAGACCGGGAGGTGCCGGATCTCGTACTGGAACATCCGGGTGTAGGCGTCGACGAGGTTGAGGCCGCCGTCGATGACGACGGGGTCCTTGGTCATGAACTGGCCGACGGTGAGCGCGGGGCTTTGCATGGCGGCAGTGTGGGCATGAGTCGGCCTTTGCCTAGACGCAAAAATTGCGCCACGGGCGTCATCGAGCCGGCAATTTAGGCGTGCTCGGCGTGCAGGCCGAAGCGGACGGCGAGGGCGGTGAGGTCCCGGATCACGCGACGGTGCAGAATTCGCGCGCGGGCCACCTCGTCGATGGGGAGCGCCCGCAGCAGCTCCCAGCGGGCGGCGACCAGGTCCCGGGTGCGATCGACCTCGCCGCAGGCGAGCAAGACCTCGGCGGCGCCGATCGGCCCGACCTCGTCGAAGACGTCGGGCTGGGCGGAGGCGCTGAGCAGGATCGCCTCCTCGGCCGCGGCGCGGGCGTCCTCGCGGCGCCCCTGGCGGAGCAGGGCGCGGGCGCGGAGGCCGAAGGCCGGCGCGCGCAGCGAGGGGATCAGGTCCGAGGCGCAGATTGGGTCGACGAGCTCCAGGACCTGCTCCACCTGGCCGCGGTCGCAGGCGATCTGGGCCCGGTAGAGGGCCATCACGGCGCCGATCCGCCGGCTGCCGCGGGCGTAGGGGTCGTGGCGGGCCATGGCCTCGAGGGCCTCGTCGTCGCGGTCGTCGTAGAAGAGGGCGACGGCCAGCTCGAGGCCGACGAAGAACTGCAGGTAGGGCACGCCGAGGCGGTTGATGTCGGCGGCGACCGCGGCGAGCTCGGCGAGGGCGGCCCGGGGGGCGCCGGTGTGGGAGAGCGCGCGGCACTCGAAGATCCGGACGAGGCCGGCGTAGCGGAGCGCGCCGGCGGTCTCGAAGCCCGCGCGGGCGCGGGCGAAGGCGGCGGCCGAGTCGGAGCGGAGGCGGTAGTGCGGGGTCGACTCGACGCGCACGCGCTCGAGCCAGCCGCGGGCGAGGGGGCCGGGCGAGGCGGCCGCGGCGAGCGCCCCCAGGCGGGCCTGGTAGGGGGCGACGCGCTCGTAGGAGACGTAGGCGAGCTGGCATGTCCCGCGGGCCAGGCAGATCAGGCGGGCGTCGGTGAGCGGGCCCTCGGCGGCGAGCGCCCGCTGGAGGCAGGACTCGACCTCGTCGTTGAGGCCGCGCTGGCCGGCGCTCTGGATCAGGGCGCCGAGGGCGGCGTACCAGGCGTCGGTGCCGGGGCGGGCGCGGGCGACCGCCTGCTCGGCGGCGGCCTGTGCGGCGACCATGTCGCCGCGCCAGTAGGAGGCGTCGGCGATGACCAGGTGCACGGGGCCGGGGTCGGCGGGGCCGCACGCGAGGGCGCGCGCGGCGAGGCGGAGCGCGGCGGCGGTGTCGTTGCCCTCGAGGGCGTCCTCGGCGGCGCGCTGGTACCACCTGGCCGCACGGACAGGCTCGCGCCCGCGGTCGAAGTGCTCGGCGAGCGCGAGGGCGTCGGGCTCGCCGGCGGCCTCGAGCCAGAGGCCAGCGAGGCGGTGCCCGGCGGTGCGGTCGGCGTCGATGAGGGTCGCGTAGGCGGCGTCGCGGACGAGCGCGTGGCGGAAGGTGTACTCGCGCTGATCGCCGAGCCGGCTCTCGCGCGAGGGGGCGACGAACTCGGCGTCGGCGAGGCGGGCGAGCAGGGCGGCGATCTCCGCGAGGCCGCGCTCGCTGGCGCGGGTGGGGGCGCGGGGCGAGCGCGGGGTGTCGTCGCGTACCGACGAGCCCAGGCTGGATGTCGGGGTGCGGGCGCGGGAGAGGTGGGCCGAGCCCGTGCGGGCGCGGGAGGGGTCGACCTGGGCCTCCGGCGACGCCAGGGCCTCAGGCGGCGTCGAAGCGCGAGGGCGCTCGGTCGAGGGGCGCGGCGAGGGGGCGGAAGGGCCGGCGGCGAGGCGGGCTTCGGGGGGGGTCGCGTCGGGGGCGCGGGGCGGGACGCGGTCGGCGCCGGCGAGGCGGTC
>CAZMML010000534.1:0-3632 GCA_964567335.1 uncultured Nannocystis sp.
CGCGGCCGCGCCGAGGTCGGCGGGCGCGCACGGCGACGCCGGGGCGCGCGCGCGGGCGGCGGCGCCGGCGGCGCCGGCGGCGAGCCCGAGGGCGAGTCCGCCGGCGGCGAGCCAGGAGCGGCGACGTGGTTCGATGACGCGGTCGATGGCGGCGAGGAGCGACTCCATCGACGGGTGCCTCGCCTCGGGCTTGAGCTGGAGGCCGCGCAAGACGGCCGCCTTGAGCGCGCGGGGGACCTTGTGCGAGCTGTTCGGCTCGCGGACCTCGCCCGCGAGGACCGCGGACATCAGCTCGCCGAGGGTCTCGCCGCGGAAGGGTCGCTCCTGGAAGAGGGCCTCGTAGAGGGCGACGCAGAGGGCGAACTGGTCCGAGCGGGGGTCCGCGCGCTCGCCCCGGAACTGCTCGGGGGCCATGTAAGCAGGCGTACCGATCAGCGAGCCCGTGATCGTGAGGGACGCGTCGAGGGCCCTGAGGAGGCTGCTCGAGTCGCGGGTGCGCTCGATGTCACGGAACACGTGGGGGTCTCCCTCGGCGCGGGCGAGCCCGAAGTCGAGGACGCGGAGGCGGCCGTCGTCGCCGACCATGGCGTTCTGCGGCTTGAAGTCGCGGTGCACCAGGCCGGCCTCGTGGGCGGCGGCGAGGCCGGCGGCGGCCTGGCGGAAGATCTCGGCGATCTCACGCCAGCCGCGGGGCTCCTTCTTGAGCCACGCGCTGAGGGTCGAGCCGTGGACGAACTCCATGGCGATGTAGACCTGGCCGTGGTGCGTGCCGACCTCGTGGACGCTGACGATGTGGGGGTGCGAGAGCCTGGCCATCGCCTGGGCCTCGCGGAGCAGCCGCGCGTGGGGATCGACGGTGTCCTGGTCGTCGCTCCCCTCGTGGAGGAGCTTGACCGCGACCTTGCGCTCGAGCTCCTCGTCGTAGGCGGCGTAGACGACGCCGGTCCCGCCGCGCCCGAGCTCGCGGATCACCGTGAAGCGCCCGATCTTCGCGGCGGCGAGGGGCTCTCCGAAGAGCTTGGACATGATCGTGTCCTTGACCCGGTCGTTGGCGAAGTCGCCCTCGACCCGCGGCCGCAGGGAGCTCGGCGAGATGGTGTGGTGCGGAGCGATCACTTGTCGCCTCCCTTCGAGACGGTCTTGGCGAGGAGGGCGTCGAGCTCTCGCAGGGCCTCGTCGCCGCTGCGTCCTCGCTCGACGAAGCGGGGGCGCAGCGCGAGCGCTTTCTCGTGGGCCTCCTCGAGGTGCCCCTGGGCGGCGAGCACCCGCGCCTCGAGCAATCGTGTGTCTTCGGAGATGCGGTCGTCGATGTCGCCGTTGAGGGGGCGCGCGCGGTCGAGGTCGGCCTTCGCCTTCTCGAGGTCGGGAACCCTGAGGAAGATGTTGGCGCGCGAGAGGAAGAGCTCGACGAGGCGGCGGCTACGCGGACCCCAAGCCGCCACGCCGCGCTCTTCCAAGGCGTCGAACTCGGCCAGGCTCTGGTCGACGCGCCCGTGCTCTCCGAGCTTGTGCGCGTAGGTGATGCGGAGGAAGAACGTGTCCGGGAGGAGGCGGTCGCTCGACCTTTCGAGGACCTCGACGGCCTCGCGTCGCGCGGCGAGCTCCTCCTCGACGCGGCCGAGATAGCTGTAGGTCTCGCCGAGGTTGCTCCACAGCGTCATGTAGACGTGGTTGCGCTGGTGGGCGGGGTCCGGGTCGGCGTCGAGCCCGGCGCGCAGGGTCCTGGCGGCGTCCTCGTGTCGGTCCGCGCGCATGAGGGCGATCCCGAGGCTGTTGTGGATCATCGCCACGTCCGGGTGGCCGCGGCCGAGGGTCCGCTGCATGATCTCCAGCGCCTGCTCCTCCGCGGCGATCGAGGCGGCGTGGTCCTGCAGCGCGAAGGTGAGGAAGTCGCCGTAGAAGCGGAGGTAGCGGGCGTGGTCGATGGTGCCCTCGGCGCCGGCTTCCCGGATGAGCCGGAGCGCCTCTTTGAAGATGACGCCGGTCTCGACGTCGCTCGCCTTGTCGATGACCATCATGCGGCGCATGTTGCGGAGCGCCCCGCGGATGATCAGCGCGCGTGCGTGCTGGAGCTTGTCGCCCTGGCGCTTCGCGTAGGTCTCGGCGTGTCTCAACCAGTCCTCGGCCGCGTCGGGGTCGGCGAGGCGTCGGCCGGTGATGTAGGCGAGGCGGGTCGCGGCGTCGGGGATCACCTCACGATGGTCGGACTCGACCGCGGCGAGGAAGGCCTCCTCGAAGGCCTGGCGCGCCTCCTCGTAGCGGCCCGCGTTCTCGAGCCCGGAGCCGCGGCGGAACTGGAGCTCGGCGAGCAGCGGCGCATAACGGGGGGCCGCGGCGAGCGTGCGATCGAGGGTGGTGAGCGCGTCCTGGAATTTGCCGCCGGTCTCGAGGGTGATCGCCTCCCGGAGCGCGCCGCGGAGCTCGCGGACCTGGGCCGCGACGGCGGGGTCGTCGGGCGGACGCACAGCGGCCCGGAGGTAGGTCTCATCGGCGCAGGCCTCGATCCGCGGGAGGGTGCCGAGGACCTCGTCCGTGTGCGCGACGATGTCGGCGTCGATCCGCGCGAACATGTCGACCGCGGTGGCGAGCGCCTTGCGGCGCTCGTCGAGGCAGCTCATCCGTAGATCGAGGAGCTCGCCGCCCTCGGAGCAGGCGCCGGTGAAGGCCTCGACCCAGGCCTGGCTGTAGGTATCGAAGGCGGCGGCGGCCCGGGTGGCGGCGGCGCTGGCGTTGGAGCCCAGGTCCCGGGCCGCGGCGTCGATCTGGGCGCGGTCAGCGGCGTCCCACGCGGCGGCGGCTCGCTCGGCACCGCCTGTGCACGCCTGGTCGACGAGGGTCGTCTGGTAGGCGACGCCCGCGGCGGCGCCGGCGAGGGCCGCAGAGAGCCCGAGCGTCGGGGCCCACGCGCGGCGGCTCTGGCCGCGGGCGTAGGGGGCGAGGGCCGCGAGCAGGGCGCGGATGTCGGGCCAGCGCTCATCAGGCGCGCGGCGGAGGCCGCGGAGGAGGATCGAGCGCAGCGCTCTGGCGACGGCGGGGGGGTTGGGTACGTCGCGGACCGACCCGGCGAGGACGCTCGTCATGAGCTCGGCGAGGGTGTCACCGGCGTAGGGGCGCTCGCGGTAGAGCGCTTCGAAGAGGGCGACGCAGAAGCCGAACTGATCGGAGCGAGCGTCCACGCGGGTGCCGAGGAACTGCTCGGGCGCCATGTAAGCGGGGGTCCCGAGCATGACGCCGGTGACGGTGATGGAGGCGTCGAGCGAGCGCAGGTTGGCGACCGCCGAGGAGTGCTCGCGTGCGGGTTGCATGCGATCGAGCCCGGGGGCGGCGCCTGCCTCGACCTCGGCGCGCGCGAGGCCGAAGTCGAGGACCCGCGCGCGGCCGTCGTCACCGACCATGACGTTGGCGGGCTTGAAGTCGCGGTGGACGAGGCCCGCATCGTGCGCCGCGGCGAGGCCCTCGCCGGCCTGGCAGAACACGGCGACGATCTCCGGGGCGCTCCTGCGCTGGCGCTTGAGCCACGCGTGGAGGGTCATGCCGTGGACGAACTCCATCGCGACGTAGACCTGCCGGCCCTCGGTGCCGACCTCGTGGACGCCGACGATGTTGGGGTGCGAGAGGCGGGCCATCGCCTG
>CAZMML010000535.1:0-3631 GCA_964567335.1 uncultured Nannocystis sp.
CAACGGATGCGAGCGCGGGTGCGACCTGCTCAAGCGCGGTGACCTGGTGCTCGCGCTGAACGGCCAGCCGGTCGCGCACGCCCGCGACCTCGGGGCGGACCGCGTCGCCACCGGCGCCCCCGTGCGCCTGCAGGTCCGCAAGGGCGACACCGGGGCGGTCGTCGACGTCGAGCTGGTCGCGCGGCCGAGCGACGAGCTGCCGCCGCTCTCGAGCGCCCCGCCCTTCTGGTCGGTCGGCGCGGCGGACCTCGACCGCACCCCCGAGTGGGCCCGCCGCAACCTCTTCGGCCACGCGAGCCCGATGGTCATGCTGACCAACGCGAACGGCGGGATCCTCGACGGCCGCCAGCTCTACGGCGAAAAGCACCTGATCCTGTTCTGGGACTTCGGCTCGCGCGAGGAGCAGGCGCAGGCGGTCAACATGCTGCGGGTGCTGCAGACGGCGCAGGCCGACCTCAAGGCGGCGGGCGTCGACATCATGTTCACCCAGCTCCGCTTCCCGACCAACATGCGCACCGAGCCGATGAACGACACCGACCTGCGCGCCTTTCAGGAGCGCAACGGCCTGCCCGACCACCCCCAACTCCCGATCTACCGCTTCCCCAACGCCACCGAGTACAACGCCGCGCGCGAGCTCGGGCTCGAGGGAGCGATGACCTATCGCCAGTACCTCCGCCAGCCGCCGGCGATCGTGCTGCTCGACGCCGACGGGATCGTCCGCTGGCACTCGGAGGGGATCCAGCCCCCGCCCGCGGGCGACCCACTCGCCGGCCGCGGCATCGACGACCAGTGGACGATCATCCAGGCGATCGAGTTCGCCAAGACGCAGCTCTAGACGATCCCCACCACGCGGGGCCCGAACCTCGTCGAACGGGCGCGGCGGCGCATCCTCGTGGGCCCCGCCGGTGCGCACATCGACGGCTCAGGACGTGGCGGCGACGCCGAGCACCTCGCGCGGATAGAGCGGGAACACGGCCTCGCGGGTCAGGGGCCCGAGCTCGTCGTCGAGGCGCAGCGGCAGCGGGAGGAGGGGCACCGGCTCGGGGCTCGACCGCAGGGTGCGGAGCGCGTGGCCCTCGCAGAGGTCGACCCGCGCGGGGTCGATGTAGCGGCGGTGGGCCGCGTGGAAGAGGATCGGATAGGCGGCGGCGACCTCGACCGGCACGCTGGGGGCCGGGCCCTCGGCCGAGGGGATCCCCAGGGCGCGCACGACCCCGAGCAGCGGGATCCCGATCTGCGGCGCGGCCGGGCGGAAGTCCGGCTGCGCGTAGGGGACCCGGCGCGGGTCGAGGACGCGGAAGCCCGAACGGCCGTAGGCCACCAGGCGCACGAGCGAGGCGGGGTCGTCGGCGCGGACGGGCTCCATCTCCGCGGCGACGAGGGTCGGCAGGGCGCGCCCGACCCGCGCCTGCACGACCGCGCGGCCGAGGGCCAGCGGCACCGCGCGCAGCAGCGCCGCGAGGCCGCGTCGACGCCACGAGGGCGCGACCAGGCAGTGCGAGAGGCAGACGAGCGCGACCCCGCGGCCGGGGTCGATGTCGACGTAGCAGTCCCGCACGCCGACCAGCGCGTCGCCCTCCCACGCGACGATCATGTGGTAGGTGCCCGTCCGGCCCTCGCCGTAGTCGAGGGTCTCGGCGCGCAAGATCTCCGCGAGCGCGCCCTGCTCCTCGAGCTCGCCGCGCGCCAGAAATTCTTCGGCCAGGAAGTCCCACGCCCGCGCGAAGGCCGGGTCGTCGGGATCGCGGAGCGCCTCCAGTCGGAGCCGCGCCGCGGCCTCCTGCGCGCGCGCTCGCTCGAAGGGGGTGCAGTCCGCGGGGTCAAAGGGCGGCGAGATCGACATGGCTCGGCGGCGGGCAGTCTATCAGGCCCGACGACTGCTCCGCTGGACATGTCGGATCGACCACGCGCCGGCTCAGGCGACGGGGTCCGCGGGGAAGAGCGCGACGAGCGGCGCGAGCGCGGCGCGGGCCCGGGCGAGCAGCCCGGCGAGGTCCTCCGGCGCGCCGGGCTGGTCGCGGCAGAAGCGGGCCCACTTGCGGAGGCTGCCGCGGCTGGCGCCCCAGGTCGGGTCGAGCACCATCGCGCGGAGATCGTCGAGCGGCGTGTCGCGGCTGCGGAACGCGAGCGCGAGCGCCTCGCGCAGGACCTCGCGCTCCAGCGGCGCGCGCGCGAGGAGCTCGACGAGGTCGAGGAGGTCCTTGGGGCGCCACCGTCCGCGCGGGCCGAGTTCGAAGAGGCCGTGGACCTTCCACGCGACCATGACCTCGGGGCGGACCGCGAGCACCTCGGCGCCGCCGAGCGAGAAGGGCTCGGGAGGGGCCGCGAGTGGGTCACCGAAGCCGATATCGACCTGGAGCGTGGCCGGCCCGGCGGGCGCGACGCCGCGGAGCGTCAGGCGCAGGCCGGGGCGCGGGGTCTCGGCCCAGATCAGCCCCTCGCTCACCTCGTGGAAGGAGGTCTCGTCGTCGGGGCCCGCGGTGATCTCGCGGGCCAGCGCCCGCAGCGCCGCCTCGTCCCAGGGCTCGAGGTCGAGGAGGTCGAGGTCGTCCGCCCGGCGCGCGGGCCACCAGCGGGCGGTGATCAGGCTGCCGCGCAGGATCAGGCGCGAACGCGCGGGCGAGCGCGCGAGCCGGCGCAGCCAGCCGTGCATCAGCTCATGGCGAGGATCGGCGCCCTCCTCCGGGGTGTTCCAGCGGGCAGGTCGTCCTGCATGATCGGGCAGGTGGAGCCCGTCGATCTTCCCGGGCCGGACGAACTTGGCCCGCGCCACCACCCGGCCCTGCCGCTCGACCCGCCACACGAGCCCCTCCGCCGGCTCGATCGCCCCGTGGCGCCCGCGCTCGCCGAGCAGCGCGAGCGCCTCCTCGATCGCGATCGGCCCGCCGCGGTGCAGCAGCGCCGGCGTGACCAGGCCGCTGCCGGCGAGCCGCGCCCGCAGGCCCTCGAGGCCGAGCGGCAGCCCCTCGCGGTCGAAGAGGTCGAAGGGCACGAAGGGCGGGTGCCCTAGCTCGTAGTGGGTGCTGTGGACGAGCGCGAGCCACTCGCCGACGAGGCGCTCGCCCTCTCCGAGGAGCGGCGAGAGCTCCGCCTCCCGCGCGGCCACCCACGCGGCGAAGCGCCGCCGACCCTCGTTGCGCGAGGCGTCGGCGCGCCCGCCCTCGCGCCCGAACGCGACCAGACGCGCGCCCTCGCGGACGATCGCCACGCACGAACCGTCGAGCTTCTCCTGCACGAGGACCTCGTCGCCGGGCTGCGCGAGCGCGAGGCAGCGGCGGACCAGGCCGGGGTCCGCGTGGCGGTCGCTCGGCCCGGTGCGCGAGCCGGGGAGGTGCGGGATCTTGGGGTAGAGCGGGCGCACGGCGATCAGGGTGGCGCAGGTGCGGGGTGCCCGGCGAGCCAGGCGTCGGCCTCGTCGCGCAGGCTCGGCTCCTCGCGCGCCGCGGCCGCGTCGGCGCGGGCGAGCTCGGCCTCGTCGCGGGCCCAGCGGACGCGCGCGAGGTCGAGGCGCGCGCGCGCGCGGACGGCCGGATCGTCCGCGAGGTCGTACGCCCGCTGGGCGAGCTCCAGCGCGAGGTCGAGGCGCCCCGCGTCGCGGGCGACCGCGGCGAGCAGCGCGAGCGCGGGGACC
>CAZMML010000536.1:0-3628 GCA_964567335.1 uncultured Nannocystis sp.
CTCGTACGTGCTCCAGCCCTACCAGCAGGTCAACGATCACCGCACGGAGCTCAAGAGCTCGGCGGTCCACGGGGTCCTGGACGGGGACCTCGATGAGTTCATCGAGGCCTACCTGCTGCAGCAGGCGCAGCCGACCGGGG
Organism: uncultured Nannocystis sp.; assembly: GCA_964567335.1. Lineage (GTDB taxonomy): Bacteria > Myxococcota_A > Polyangia > Nannocystales > Nannocystaceae > Nannocystis. The sequence continues at coordinate 141 of CAZMML010000536.1, forward strand.
GGAGCGGCGCCGCGTGAGCGGACGGGCCAGCGCGCTCTACCTGCAGATCGCCTGGCGTCACCTCCGGGTCGGAGAGCGCCCGCCGGGGTGGGCGTGGCCGGCCTTCGGGCTCGCCTGCTACCTCTTGGTCGTCGGCATCGGCCTCGCGCTCTACGCCGCCTACGGGCTCACGCCTGAGCCGCCGCTGGACCTGCCGGGCCTCCTGCCGCCGGGGCTGGCGCCGATCGAGCAGCTCGCGCCGCCGAAGCAGGCGTACTTCGGGGTGCTCGCGGCGCTGACCCTCTTCCTGGGCGGGGCGCTGCTGATCGGCGCGGTGCTCTCGCTGATCTTCACCCTTCTAGCGACCGTGATCACGATCAGCGTGATGCTCGGGTGCCTGGCGCTGGTGGTCGTGCTCAGCCTGATGACGGGCCTCGAGCTCGAGCTGAGGGACAAGATCCTCGGGCAGCGCGCGCACATCCGCGTGTCGGCGAGCGACGGCCGTCCCTTCGCGGACTACCGCGAGCTCGCCGATCGTCTCGCGGCGCTGCCGGGCGTGCGCGGCGCCAGCCCCTACCTGCAGGGCGAGGTGATGGTCCGCAGCGGGTTCCAGCGCCAGGGCGGGATCCTCCTCGGCATCGACCCCGATCTCCACGCGAAGGTCTCGAACCTGCCCTCGATCCTCCGCGAGGGCGAGTACCGCTTCCTGGCGCACCCGGACCAGATCCCGGAGGCGTCGCTCGGGTTCGAGATCCTCCCGATCGAGCCGAGCAAGCCGCCGCCCGAGGCCGACCGGGTCGACGTGGGTCGCGGAGCGACGGGCTTGCCCGAGGGGACAGGTCCCGAGACACCTGGCAAAGAGGACAGACCGTCGGCCGACGATCCGGACGAGGGGTGGGAGGACCCCGAGGTCGAGATCCCGGCGCTGCGCAAGCGCGGCGAGCTGCCGGCGAAGGCCGGGAAGGCGCCGCCGGCCCCGCCGCGGCCGCGGGTGTTCGTTCCGCTGGCGGTGGAGGACGAGGACGGCTGGGAGGATCCAGAGCGCGAGATCTCGCGCCTGCGCGCGCAGGGGAAGCTGCCGCCTGCGCAGGCGAAGCCCGAGCCGGAGGAGCCGGAGGAGCCGGAGGACGGGGGGGAGGAGCCGGATCAGGGGGACTCTGTCCTGCGCGCGCAGGAGGTGGACGAGCGCGCGGCCTTCGAGGGGATCTTCATCGGCGCCGAGAAGGCGAAGGAGCTCGCGGCGCGGACGGGCGATCAGGTCCAGCTCATCACCCCGATCGGTCGCTTGACGCCCGCGGGGCGGATCCCGGGGGTGATGGCGGTGAAGGTCGCCGGGGTCTTCGACGCCGACCACTACGAGTACGACCGCTGGCTGGTGTACGCGACCTTGCCGGTCGCGCAGGCGTTCTTGCGCGCGGGGGACCGCGTCACCGGGCTGGAGATCAAGGTCGACGACATCGAGCGGGTGCCGGAACGGCGCCGCGAGGTCGAGGCGGAGGTCGCCGCCACCGGCCGCACCGACCTGATCGTGCAGGACTGGCAGGAGCTCAACCTGAGCCTCTTCTCGGCGATGGCGCTCGAGAAGATCGCCGTCTTCGTCGCCCTGCTCTGCGTGATCCTCGTCGCCTCGTTCGGGATCCTCGGCTCGAACCTGATGAGCGTGATCGAGAAGTCGCGCGAGATTGCGATCTTGAAGACGATCGGCTGCAGCGACAGCCTCATCCAGTGGATCTTCATCGCCGAGGGGCTCTGCCTCGGCATCCTCGGCGGTCTGCTCGGGATCGGCGCGGGGATCGGGCTCTGCGAGGTCCTCGCGCGCTTCGGCCTGCCGCTCTCGGGGTCGCTGCAGAGTTTCGAGAGCCTGCCGGTCCACGTCGACGGGGTCGAGGTGCTGCTGGTCGGCCTCTCGTCGCTGCTGATCGTGTGGCTCTCGAGCCTCTACCCGGCGCGGGTCGCCTCGCGGATGCGCCCGGTCGACGCCCTGAGGCAGGCCGAGCGATGAGCCTGGCGCTGCGGATCGCGTGGCGGCACCTGCGGAGCGCCCGGGCGCCGCGCCTGGCCACCCCGATCGCGCTGGTGGGTCTCGCTATCGTGCTCGTGGGCGCGGCGGTGATCGTCGGCGCCTCGCAGGGCGCCGCGGAGACGGCGCTCGGCGTCCCGGGGGCTCAGCTCGCGGGGCTCGGCGGCTTCGCGTTGGCGGTGATCGGGCTCCTTGTCCTCGGCTTCGCCGCGGTGCTGCGCCGGTTCACGCTGCTGACGGCGATCACGCTCTACTCGATCGCGCAGGGGTGCGCGGCGCTGGTGGTCGTGCTGAGCCTGCTCGGCGGCCTCGAGGTCGACCTGCGCGAGCGCCTGCTCGGGCACCAGGCGCACCTGCGGGTGTCGGCCCCGCCGGGGTCGGAGATCCTCGCGCCCGGGGGGCTCGTCGAGGCGCTGCGCGGGCTGCCGGAGGTCGCGGGGGTGAGCCCGGCGCTCGAGGGGCCGGTGATGGTGCGCAGCGGCTTCGCGCGCGCGGGGGTGATGGTCGTCGGCGTCGATCCGGAGCTCCACGCCGAAGTCTCGGGCCTGCCCGAGGAGGTGGTCGAGGGGAGCTACCTGGCCTTCCTGGCGCCGGAGCTCCTGCCGCGGCGACCCTTCCCTGGCGCTGAGGGGCCCGCGCCGCCGCCCGATCCGGGCGAGGTCGCGGAGCCTGGCGGAACAGACAGTGTCCCAGGGCCAGGTACCAAAGTATCCACCGACGAGGAGACCGGCGGATGGGAGGACCCCGCGGCCGAGATCCCCCGGCTGCGCGCGGCCGGCGTGATCCCGCCGCGGGCCGAGGTCGCCGAGGTCGAGGAGGACGGCGGAGGGTGGGAGGATCCGGCGCAGGAGATCCCTCGGCTGCGCGCTGCGGGTGTGATCCCGCCGGCGCGTCCACCGGTCGCTCCTGAGCCGGACGGGGCGGAGGCGGTGGAGGAGCCGGAGCCCGCGGAGCCGCCCGAGGACTCGGCGCGTGACGCCGGTGAGCGTCCAGTCCTGGTCCCGGTGGTGATCGGGGTAGAGCTCGCGGCGGAGCTCAGCGTTGGGGTGGGCGATCCGCTGCAGCTCATCACACCCGAGGGTCGACTGACCCCCGCTGGGTTGGTGCCCGGCGTCCTCGCTGCGCGAGTCGCCGCGGTGTACTCCACCGGTATCTACAACGACGACCACAACTACATTTATATTCCCCTCGCGGACGCGCAGGCATTCTTGCGGGCGCCGGACGCGGCGACGGCGCTCGCGCTGCGTCTGCGCGACCCGGAGGCCCTCGCGGCCGGGAAGGCCGCCGTCGCGGCGATCGCGGGCCGGAGCTTCGTGGTCGAGGACTGGAGACAGCTCCACCAGGGGCTCTTTTCGGCGATGTTCCTCGAGAAGGTGGCGATGTTCATCGCCCTCCTCTTCGTGATCCTGGTCGCGTCCTTCGGGATCCTGGCGACGAACCTGATGAGCGTCGTGGACTACGGGGTGTCGGTGCTGGGCATCAACGACAT
>CAZMML010000537.1:0-3626 GCA_964567335.1 uncultured Nannocystis sp.
CGAGTTCATCAATGTGTGCGACCCCGGGCTCCTCTGCGTCGCCGGGCCCGGGGTGCCCGGCTGCCAGTCGGCCGGCTGCTGCAGCGAGTTCTGCGACGTCACCAAGCCGGCCGAGGGGCAGTGCACCGGGGCCCCCGAGCAGCAGTGCGTCCCCTACTACACGATGGACCCACCGCCGGGCTACGAGAACGTCGGCACCTGCGTGATCAAGCAGTAGCGTCGGCGAAGATGTCGACGCCGCGCCCCCGCAGCGCGGCGACGGCCTCGCGGACGGGCCTCCGCGGCAGCTGCATGGTCTCGTGCACGATCGCCTCGAGCTCGTCGAGGTCGCGGATCGGCGTGGTCGTGGTGATGTTGTGGTGGGTGATGATGAGCCGGTTGTTGTCGATCTCGACGGCGCGGCTGGCGAAGAAGCGCGCGATCCGGAGCCGCCGCATGAAGGGGGCGGACTCGCCGGAGGAGCGCTCGATCTCCGCGGCGAGCGCCTCTGGCCCCGACAGCACCGGCGGCCGCGCGACATAGGTGAGGGGGCGCGCGCCGCCCCGGTGCTGCGCGAACTCGAAGGCCTCGGGGTGCGAGGGGTGACGGTCGAGGATGTACGTGAGGTCGCCGTGGGGGATCGTGCGGGGCAGGCCGTTCACCAGCGAGAAGGGCTCGTAGAAGGGCGCGCCGTAGCCGACGTCGACGAGGTGCGGCTCGCCCTCCACGTCGACCCGGCACACCGCGTGGCTCCGCGTCGCGGCGCCGACGTCGGCCGCGAGGACCTCGACCTGATAGTCGAGGTACGCGAGGAGCTCGGCGAAGTAGAAGGCGATCGCGTAGCAGGTGCCGCCGAGGTCCTGATCCGCGATCCCGCGCAGGTACTCCTCGATGGTCGGCATCCCGGCGCCGGCCGGCCGGAGGAGCTTGGACACGTTCTCGAAGGGGACCTTGATCAGGTGGCTGCTCACGAGTTCGTGTAACCCCGGGTCCCCGGCCCACCCGAGGATCCCAAGGTAGCGGCGGAACAGCTCGTCACGAGGATGTTTCGTCATGGGCGCGCGAATGGTACCAGGACGCGGGCGCGGTGCGCACGGGCCCGGCGGGGCCGGCCGCGGCCTGCTACAGTGTGCGGCAGGTCCCCGAACATGAGCGTTGCCCCGTCGCCTCCGTCCCCCACCGCGAGCGCCGCGCCCGCCGCGAGCGCGCCCACCCGTGTCGTTGAGAAGCTCAGCCCCGTGACGGGAGCGCGCCTCGGCGAGTTCCCCGTCACCAGCGAGGCCGAGGTCCACGCGGCGGTCGCCCGCGCCCGCGCGGCCTTCCCGGGCTGGCGCGACACGCCGCTCGCGGTGCGGATCGAGGCGCTCTCGCGGGTGCGCCAGGTGATCGCCGAGCAGGTCGAGGCCTACGCCCGCAAGCTCTGTGAGGACACGGGCAAGCCGACCTTCGAGGCGACCATGACGGAGCTCGGCTCGGTGCCGATCTTCTTCGAATACATGGCCCGTCGCGCGCCGGTCCTGCTGCGCCGTCGCAAGGTCTCGACCCCGATGGTGCTCACGGGGAAGAGCGCGTACGTCGAGCACTTCCCCCGGGGGGTGATCGGGATCATCTCGCCCTGGAACTTCCCCTTCCAGCTCACCGTGGTGCCGATCCTCTCGGCGCTGATCGGCGGCAACACGGTGGTCCTCAAGCCCTCCGAGGTCACCCCCCTGACCGCCGAGATCGTCGCAGACCTGTTCCGCCGGATCGGCCTCCCGCCAGGGGTGCTCGAGATCGTGCCGGGCGACGGCTCGACCGGCGCCGCGCTCACGCGCGCCGAGGTCGACATGATCTTCTTTACCGGCTCGGTCGCCACGGGCCGGCGGGTGATGGCCGCGGCGGCGGAGCGGCTGATCCCGGTCGAGCTCGAGCTCGGGGGCAAGGACGCGATGATCGTCTGCGCCGACGCGAACCTCGACCGCGCCGCCGAGGCCGCGGTGTGGGGCGGGCTGATGAACTGCGGCCAGGCCTGCGTGTCGGTCGAGCGGATCTTCGCGGTCGACGCGATCCACGACCGCTTCGTCGAGAAGGTCGCGGCGCTGATCCGTCAGGTCAAGGTCGGCGGCCCCGACGAGGGCGCCGACATGGGCCCGATGACCTTCCCGCGCCAGCTCGACGTGGTCGAGCGGCACGTCCGTCAGGCGGTCGCGGCGGGCGCGAAGGTCCGCTTCGGCGGCGAGCGCCTGCCGCGTCCGGGCCAGTTCTTCGCCCCGACGCTCCTCACCGAGGTCCGGCCGGACATGAAGATCTTCCGCGAGGAGACCTTCGGCCCGGTGCTCCCGGTCGTGCGCGTGCGCGACGAGGAGGAGGCGATCAAGCTCGCCAACGACAGCGACTACGGGCTCGCCGGCAGCGTGTGGACGCAGGACATCGAGCGGGGGATGAGGATCGCGTCGCGGCTGGAGAGCGGGCAGGTCTGCGTCAACGACGTGATCAGCTCGGTCGGCCACCCGGCGCTGCCCTTCGGGGGGCGCCGCTCGAGCGGGATCGGTCGCTATCACGGCGACGAGGGGATCCTCGCCTTCCAGCACCCGCGCGGGGTCCTGATCGACCGCGGCCGGCTCGAGCGCGACCCGATCTGGTTCCCCTACGCCGGCAAGGCGATGCACGGCTTCGAGGTCCTCCGCGGGGTGGCGACGAGCAGTCTCGGCCGGCTGGTCCGCGGGTTCCTCGGGCTGCGCAAGGCGATGGTCCGCAAGGACCGCGGCTAGCTCCGCGGCCGCGGGGTCGTTGATCGCGCGCGGCCCGGCGAGTATGTTCGCTTCATGGCGAAGGGACAGTCCGAGCGTTGGGGGACCCGCGTCGGTCTCGTCCTCGCGGTCGCGGGCAACGCCGTCGGGCTCGGGAATTTCCTCCGCTTCCCCGCCCAGGCGGCGCAGAACGGCGGCGGCGCGTTCCTGATCCCGTACCTGATCTCCTTCGTGCTGATGGGCCTGCCGATCCTGTGGGTCGAGTGGGCCCTCGGCCGCTACGGCGGGCAATTCGGGCACCACAGCGCGCCGGGGATGTTCGCTCGGCTCGGCCGCTCTCCCTGGCTCAAGTACGTCGGCGTCTTCGGCCTCTTCACCAACCTGACGGTCGCGGCGTACTACTGCTACATCGAGTCGTGGACGCTCGCCTACGTCTACCACTCGCTGGTCGGGACCTTCGCGACCACGCCGCCGACGGAGTTCTTCCCCGACTACCTCGGCACCCGCGAGGCGAGCCTGACCGCGGTGCCCTACGAGGCGGCGGGGTGGTTCCTGGTCACGCTCGCGCTGAACACGTGGCTGCTCTCGCGCGGCCTGGTCCGCGGGGTCGAGCTGGCGGCGAAGATCGGGATGCCGCTCCTCCTCGGCTTCGGCGCGGTGCTGGCGATCCGCGGGCTGATGCTCGGGCCAGGCGACCCCGGGGTCGTGGCGAGCCCGCTGGTCGGACTCAACTTCGTGTGGGAGCCTCAAGCCGTGGGCCTGTGGAGCCCGAGCACCTGGCTGGCAGCGGCCGGTCAGGTGTTCTTCACGCTCTCGGTCGGGATGGGCTCGATCCACTGCTACGCGTCCTACCTGCGCCAGAAGGACGACCTGGCCCTCAACGCGACGACCGCAGGGACGGTGAACGAGTTCGTGGAG
>CAZMML010000538.1:0-3618 GCA_964567335.1 uncultured Nannocystis sp.
CCCCCTCCGACCTCCTCCCCCAGGAGACCCTCATCCACAGCAAGATGGCCAACTTGATCGTCTCGATCAAGGAGCACGGCCTGAGCCGCTTCGCCTTCGACGGCGCCATGAAGTACGTCGGGATGGCCGGGAAGGAGGCGATCGGCGGCCAGATCCACCTCACGAACTACCGCCTGCTCTTCAAGAGCCACGCGGCCAACCGACTGACGGGCTCGTACAACATCTTCCTGCCGAACATCACCGGCGTGGCGAACACGTCGCGCTGGATCACCCGCAAGTTCAAGGTCAGCACGGCGATGAAGGACACCGAGTTCGTCCTGTGGGGGATCCCGGCCTTCCTCGCCGCGATCGACAAGGCCCGCGCGACGCTGACCCCCGCAGAACTCCCGAAGCTCCGACAGGCCGTCCTCGCCAACCCGGCGGCGGTCGGGGAGGGCCTGGCGAAATTCGCGGTGCTCGAGGCGATCAATCAGATCGCACGCGGGGCGCTGACCATCGTGCACATCCTCGAGAACCCCAGCCCCGTCCAGCTCGGCAGCGTGCTCGACCTGCTCGACCTCTTCCGCGAGGACCGCACGTAGACCCCTGTCGGCACCTCACCCCGGCCGTCGCGCCCGCGCCCGCTGCACCGCCGCGAGCGCCGCCTCCACGCGGACCGGCACCGGCCGCTCGTCGCGCGCGTCGCTGAGGATCCGCCGGTACTCGCGCGCCCCCGGCTCCCCCGTGAAGAGCCCGAGCGCGTGTCGCAGCGCCGCGGAGGGCTTGCGACCCGGCGCCTCCGCCAGCCACCGCGCCACGTACTCGCCGTAGCCCCGCACCACCTCCTCGCGCCCGGGCGGCGCCTCACCCTCGCCGAAGAAGCGCCGGTCGACCCCCGCGAACAGGAAGGGGTCGTCGTACACCGCCCGCCCGATCATCACCGCGTCCACCCCGCGCTGCAGGTGCTCCGCCGCCGCGTCCAGCGAGCGCACCCCCCCGTTGAGCTCCACGCCGAGCTGCGGCCGCTCCGCCTTCAGGCGGTACACGTCCTCGTAGCGCAGCGGCGGGACCGTCCGGTTCTCCTTCGGGCTCAGCCCGCCGAGCACGGCGATCCGCGCGTGGACCGTGAAGCGGTCGCAGCCCGCCGCCGCCACCGCGTCGACGAAGCCGAGCATGTCCGCGTAGGACTCGCGCCCGTCGATCCCGATCCGGTGCTTCACCGTCACCGGCAGCCGCACCGCCGCGCGGATCTCCGCCACGCACGCCGCCACCCGCTCCGGCCGCGCCATCAGGCACGCCCCGAAGTTCCCGCTGTGGACCCGGTCGCTCGGGCAGCCGACGTTGAGGTTCACCTCGTCGTAGCCGAGCCCCTCTGCGGCCCGCGCACACGCCGCCAGCGCCGCCGGGTCGTCGCCTCCGAGCTGCAGCGCCAGCGGCCGCTCCTCCGGCGAGAACCCGAGCACCCGCTCCGCGTCGCCGTGGAGCGCCGCCCCCGTCGTCACCATCTCCGTGTAGAGCAGCGCGCGCCGGCTGATCTGCCGCAGCAACCAGCGAAAGTGCCGGTCCGTGCAGTCCATCATCGGCGCGGCGCTGATCGGCCGCACGACCCCTCGCCGCTCGTCGCGCATCTCAGGGCCTCTGGACGATCACCCCGATGTAGGGCGGCGCCCCGATCAGGTTGCCGCCGACCGCGAAGAAGGGCCCCCCGGTGAAGCCGAACACCGAGTGCAGCACCAGGAAGGTCGGGCTCTCCTCCTGCGTCGCCTCCACCCCGCCCGCGGGCACCTGCAGGATCAGCCCCTGCGAGCCGACCGCCGTCGCCGTCCCGTCGACGTCGACCCACACCCCTGAGAGCCCCGGGTACGCCAGCGTCGCCCCCGTCCACGCCGACCCGTCCCAGCGCGCGATCCGGGCGTTCGCGCGGCCGCCGACCGCGACCACCGTGTCCGCGCTCCCGCTGACCCCGATCAGGTCCGCGATCGACCCCATGTCCTGCAGCGCCCACGCCCCGCCGGTGCTGCGCAGCGCCACCCCGAAGTCGCCCACCGCCGTCACCTCGTCCGCGCCCTTCCCCCAGATCTTGAAGAGCGCGTGGCACTCCGGCGGCAGCTCTGGCAGCGCCTCCGGCCCCCACGCCGACCCGTCCCAGCGCAGCATGATCCCCGGGCCCGTGAAGCCGTCGCCGCCGACCGTCCAGATCGTCGCCGCGTCGGCGCCCCAGATCCCCCACAGCGACACCTCGACCCCCGTCGTCACCGCCGTCCACGCGTCGCCTGCCCGCCGCAGCGCCGTGCCCGCCTCGCCGACCGCCCACACCTCCTCGCCCACCCCCGCGATCCAGTGCAGGCGGCGCGTCCCCGGCGGCAGCGCCACCTCTGACCACGCCGCCCCGTCCCACGCCAGCATCACCCCCGTCGAGTCCGGCCCCTGGCCCTGCCCGCCGACCGCGTACACCTCGTCGGGCGCCGGCCCCCACACGCTGAAGAGCGCGCCCTTCTCGACCCCGAGCTCGAGGCCGATCGACCATGTCTCATCGGTCATGCCCGTCGTCGGCGCCGGCCCGGTCGACGACCCCGTCGCCGTCGTCCCCGTCGACGTCGTCCCCGTCTCCGACCCCTGGACGCTCGTCTCCGAGCCTCCGCCGGCCGGCGGACACGCCGTCAGGATCGCAACCGCGCACCAGAGCCCCGCTCGCACCGCGGCAATCTAGCCCGCGGCGCGCCTGCTCGGCAAGCGCCGCGCGGCCTCGCGCGCCCTCCCCGGGTTGCCCCGCCCCTCCCCGCGCGCGACGATGCGGCGCACTGGAGGCTCCTTGGGCAAGACCGTCGCCACCATCACCGTCGGGACCGAGAGCATCGAGATCACGAGCCCAAGCAAGCTGATCTACCCGGACGAGAAGATCGACAAGGAGACCGTCGTCCGTTACTACCGCGACGTCGCCCCCTTCATGCTGCCGCACGTGCGTGAGCGGCCGATGTCGGTGCACTGCTTCCCGTCTGGTCTCGCCGGCCGCGGCTACTTCCAGAAGAACGTCCAGGACCACTTCCCTGCCTACATCCCGCGCCTCCCGATCGCCACCACCAGCGGCGAGACCGTCTACCCCGTCGTAGGCGACGCCCGCGCGCTGACCTTCCTCGCCACCCAGAACTGCCTCGTCTTCCACCCCTGCGGCGTGCAGCGCGGTCACCTCGACCAGCCCGACATCCTGATCCTCGACCTCGACCCGAGCGACGACGACTTCGGCAAGATCCGCCACGGCGCGCGCCTGCTCCGCGACCTCCTCCCCGCCCTCGGCCTCGTCCCCTTCCTCAAGACCACCGGCTCGCGCGGCCTCCACGTCGTCGCCCCGATCCACCCCGAGCTCTCCTGCGACGAGGTCAGCGAGTTCGCCCGCAAGGTCGCCCTCTACCTCTGCACCACCGATCCCATGCGCTTCACCGTCGACGTGAACAAGAAGAAGCGCGGCGATCGCGTCTTCGTCGACTACCTCCGCAACGGTCAGGCCCAGACCGTCGTCGCACCCTACAGCCTGCGCGCCGCCCCGCGCGCCCCCGTCGCCACCCCCCTCACCTGGGACGAGCTCGACGACCCCGGCCTCGACGCCCGCCGCTACCACCTGCGCAACGTCCTCGAGCGCCT
>CAZMML010000539.1:0-3617 GCA_964567335.1 uncultured Nannocystis sp.
CCGAGGCCGGCGATCGCGGTGAAGGTGCTGACCGGGAGGCGCTTCGCGGTGACGACGAGGTCGAGCCGCGGGTCGCGGTCGAAGCTGACCGAGCCGCGGGCCCGGATGTCGCCGATCGGGAGCGTGAGGTCCGGTGCGGCCGTGGGGCTGACCTTGCGGTGCTGGCGGGCGACGAACTCGTCGATGTTGATGCCGTCGCGGGTGAGGCTGAAGCGGGTCTCGGTGTCGCGCAGCTCGCCGCGGCCGACGCTCAGGGTGGGCACGAAGAGGGCGCCGCGGGCCCGGAAGCGCGAGAGCGGGACGGGCCGGCCGGCGTCGTCGCCGACCTCGAGGCGGACGTCGCCCTTGCCGGCGACGCTGGAGCCGCCGATCCGGGCGAGGTCGAGGCCGCTGAGGTCGACCGAGGCCCGCAAGGTCGGGTCGTCGCTGAGGCCCTCGCCGTCGAAGAGGCCGAGGGAGACGTCGAGCGCGCCGGCGCCGCCGAGGACGGTCGCCCGCCGGCTGCGCAGGGTGAGCACGCCGCTCTGCAGGCCGAGGGAGACGTCGCGGATGTCCTTGACCGCGAGCTCGCCGGTGCCGACGTCGCTGATCTGCAGGCTGCCGTTCCGCCCGCTCGGGCGGCCGAGCGGGCCGAAGACGGTCAGGCCGGCGCTGAGCCGCTCGACGTAGGGGCTCTGCCCGAGGGCGGCGAAGAAGGCGCCGCCGTCGCTGATCTTGAGGCGGAGGTCGGTCGGCTCGAGGTTCTCGAGGGTGCGATCGAGGCCGCCGTCGATCTTGAGGGTGGCGCCGTCGACGGTGACGACGAGGTCCTCGAGCGCGAGGCCGGCGTCGCGGTCGAGGGTGACGCCGCCGTCGAGGCGGAAGCGCCGCGGGAGGCCGTCGTCGGCGGGGCCGCGGCGCCGCTCGACCTTGACGCCGTCGAGCCCGAGCGCGAGCCGGGCGAGCGGAGAGGGCGCCTCGGCGGCGGCGGCGGCGGTGGCGATCACGTCGGCGACCGGCTCGGCGCCGTCGCCGCGGGCGCGCGGGCGCGAGGGCGCGTCCGCCTCTGTGTCACTCGGCGCAGGTCTCTCGGGACCTGTCCCCGGGGACGAGGCGTCGGTGGACGAGGCGTCCTCGTCGGGGCCGAGGTCGAAGACCAGCGCGCGCAGGTCGAGGTCGCCGGAGGCGCTGCCGGCGAGGAGGTCGCGGGTGCCGCCGGCGGCGACGAGCTCGCCGGGGTCGACGCCGGTCAGCTCGGCCTGGGCGGCGAGGAGGAGCTTGCGCTCGGGGCCGGTGCCGAGGACGAGGTGGCTGCGCCCGGCGTGCTCGCGCAGGCGGACGGAGCCGCCGACGACGTCGCCGTCGAAGCGGTCGAGGTCGATGATCGTGCGCTCCTGCCCCTCAGGGATCAACGAGGACCACTGCTCGGGGACGGGGCCGGTGCTGAGGGTGAGGTCGACGGCGACGCGGCGGATCTTCCAGTCGACCGCAGGATCCTCGAAGAAGTCGAGGCTGAGCCCGGAGGAGGTCAGGCCGACCTCGACGTCGCTGAGCGGGCCGCGGAAGCCGACCTGCGCGGCGGCGCCGTGGGCGTCGATCATCGCGTCGGGGAGGCCGTGGGCGCGGGTGATGATGCGGCCGATCGGGCCGGCGTCGTGGAAGAGGGCGGTGAGCTCGACGCTGCGCGCGGGCGCGGTGAAGACGTCGCGGAGCCAGCCGTCGACGACCCCGGGCGAGCCGCCGATCGAGCCCTCGCCGCGGAGGCGGATGTCGCCGAGCGGGTAGGCGCCGCCGCAGGCGAAGGTGTCCAGCGCGAGGCCCTCGATCGGGAAGTCGTAGCCGAGGGTGGTCAGGCTGAGGCGCCCGGTCTCGGCGCGCCCGGTGATCGCGAACTGCAGCGGCTTCTTCGCCGGCGGCGGCTTCTTGGGGTGGAGGCCTTCGAAGAGGAGGGAGAGCCTCAGATCCCGCAGCGCGAGGTCGGCCTGCCAGCCGGTGTTGCCGCGGAAGTCGAGGCCGAGGTCGACGCGCGGGAGCTCGGCGTGATCGACGCGGATGCTGATCCCGCGGGTGCTGAGCGGCGGCCACTCGCCGGGGGCGGCGGCGAAGGTGTCGAGGAGGTCGATGACCCACTCGCGCTGGCCGTCGGCGTAGGTGGTCCTCTCCTCCTGGACGTGCAGGACGATCGGGGCCTCGGTCCGCAGGTCGGTGAAGTGCAGCACCCAGGGGACCTCGAGCACGGGCGGCACGAGGAAGCGGTTCCATGGGATGATCTCGTGCAGCACGAGGTGGGCCTCGATCGGGCCCTCCGCGCCGCCCAGGACGATGTCGGGCTCCGTCTTGCCCTGCCGCTTGTAGCCGCGCCAGATCTTGAGGTCACGGACGGTCGCGTGGTGGGGCCGACCGCTGATGAGGTCGAAGATCAGATCCGGTCGCCAGTGGACGCTGCCCAGCTCGAGGCGGCCGCTGATCTGAGCGTCGATGACGCGGGTCAGGAGGCGCCCGAGCGCCTCGTCGTTGAGGAAGAAGTAGGCGAGGACGTAGGCGGCGGCGAAGAAGCCGAGGAGGCCGAGCCAGAGGTAGATCGGGAGCTTGACGAAGATGAAGCGCAGCACCGGGTGCTGGCGCTTGACCGGCAGCGGGGCGGCGGTGAGGCGGAGGATCTGCGGGTGGAGGACGGCGATCTCGCCGGGGTGGGTGAAGGCCTCGTAGATCAGGCCGTCGCGGAGCTGCGCGAGGCCTTGCTCGAAGGCCGCGCGCTCGTCGGGCGGGACGGCCTCGAGCGGGCGCCCGCGGAGGTGCGCCCGCACGGGCTCGCGGACGGCGGCGTCGACCTTGTCGAGGGCGCGTTCGGCGAGCGGCGGGAGGGCGACGGTGAGCGGCTGCGGCCGCGCGGGAGGGATCCGGTAGGTGAGGCGCAGCGAGCGCTCGGTGACCTCCTGGCGGACGAGGTGGCGGAGGACGGCGCGGAGGTGGCGACGGGCGCGCCGCAGGTCGCTCGGCGCGATCCGGCCGATGATCCGCTGCCGCTCGAGGTCCTGGTAGGCGGCGAGGAGGAGCGCGACGCTCGCGCCCTTCGGAAAGAGGTGGCGGTAGCGGGCGGTGAGGCTGAGCTTCTCAAGATACACCCGTCCCTGGGCGAGGAGATCGACCTCCCGCTGCCAAGGACTGCTCGCTGCCTCGGCCTTCGCCACGCGTCAGCGGAGCGTAGCACCCGGGTCCTCGCCCGGGGCGGGGGGCGATCCCCACGCAGGGCTGTGGACGCGCAGGTCCGCGTGGTCGGGCGAGAGCTCGACCTGGCAGGCGAGCCGATGCTCCAGCGAGAAGCCGAAGCGCGCCTCGATCGCGGTGAGCGGCGGGAGGTCCGCGGCGCCGCGCTCGACGCGGAGGACACAGCTCCGACACACGCCCTCGCCGCGGCAGCTCTGGCCGAGCGGCAGCCCCCGGGCCCGTACGGCGTCGAGGAGGGTCGGCGCCCGATCCGCGGGGGCGGGGATCGCTGCGACCTCGAGGCGGAGCACGCCGCGCGCGGTCGCAAATTCGATCGCCACGCTCCAGTGTGGCGCCTGGCCGGGGCCCGGGCAAAAAAAAACAGGGCCCTTGAGAGGCCCTGTTTAGAGTAGCGGGGACAGGATTTGAAC
>CAZMML010000540.1:0-3614 GCA_964567335.1 uncultured Nannocystis sp.
CACGAACCCGGCGATCCGCGGGGCGCTGGTGATCGGCGCGCTCGGCTCGGCGATCCTGGGCTGGGCCTATCTGCGCGCGCTGATCGCGGCGCTGACGCCCGGGGAGGTCGCGTCGCCGCCGCGCCGCGCAGGGACACTCGCGGCGGCGCTGGCGGCGCTGATGCTCCTCGGGGCAGGTGTTTGGGGGCAGGTGTTCATGGGCGCGGCCGAGGCGGCGGCGACGGGGGTCGCGTTCCAGCCGGGCGGGCCCGGACGGCGCGACTGGACGCTGCGCCTCCGCGAGGCGCGCGAAGAGTAGCCGCGGGGGCTTCAGGCCTTGCGCGGGAGCACGAGGGTGAAGGTGCTGCCGACGCCGAGGGCGCTGGCGGCGGTGAGCGTGCCGCCCATCGCTTCGGCGAGCGCGCGGCTGATCGCGAGGCCGAGGCCGGCGCCGCCGTGGCGCCGCGAGGCCTGGTAGAAGCGCTCGAAGACGCGGGGCAGGTCGGCGGGGGCGATCCCGGGGCCGGTGTCCCGCACCGCGAAGGAGAGCGCGGGCTCGGTCTCGTGGGTGCGTCCGACGGTCAGGGCGATGGTCCCGTCGCGGGTGAACTTGGCGGCGTTGCCGAGGAGGTTGAGGAGGATCTGCCGGAGCCGCCTTGGGTCCGCGACGAGCTCGCCGAGCCCGGGCTCGAGCTCGGCGAGGAGGGTGTTACCGCCGGCGGCCGCCGCGTGTCGGATGGCGTCGAGGACGTCGACGACGAGCGCGTCGACGGCGACGACGGCGGGCTGGAGGATCGTGACGCCGGCCTCGATCCGCGAGAGGTCGAGGAGGTCCTCGATCAGGGTCAGGAGCAGGCGCGCAGAGCTCTGGATCGCGGCGAGGTCGTGGTGGGCCTCGACGAGCGGGGTCGTCGGCGCGTCATCCTCGAGCAAGAGGTCGGCGTAGCCGAGGATCGCGGTCAGCGGCGTGCGCAGCTCGTGGCTCATGGTGGCGAGGAAGCGGCTCTTCGCCAAGTTGGCCTCCTCGGCCGCGTGGCGGGCGAGGATCGCCTCGGTGAGCGCGTTCTCGAGGGCCTGGGTGCGCTCGCGGACCCGCTCCTCGAGGGTGGCGTTGGCGAGGCGGAGCTGGCGCTCCGTGTCGACCTGCTTGCGGGCGGTGATCGCCCGGCCGATGAGGTCGGCGAGCGCGGCGGCGAAGGAGGCCTCGTCGGGGAGCCAGGCGCGGCGCGGGCCGACGTGCTCGCAGCAGATGATGCCGACCATCGCGCCGTGGTGGCGGATCGGGACGTCGAGCATCGAGGTGATGCCGAGCGGGACGAGGTAGCCGGCGGTGAACTCGCGGGTGCGAGGGTCCTCGCGGGCGTCGTCGGCGAGCAGCGAGCGCTCGTCGTCGAGGGCGGCGAAGTAGCGCGGGTAGGCCTCGCGGGTCAGGACGATCTCGACGTCGGACTCGTTGGCGCGGTCGACGAGCAGCTCGCAGCGGATCCCGGTCCGGTCGGGGAGCAACATCCACACGCCGGCGCGGGCGACCCCGAGGCCCTCGCAGACGGCGCGCAGGCAGAGGCGGAAGGTCTCTTCGAGCTGGCCCTCATCGACGGCCTCGCTCTTCGAGGCGCGCAGCAGCAGGGCTTCCAGATCCTCGCGCATGCTCGCGCTGCAAGCTAGCACAGGCGTGCGGGCCGGTCGCCGCGAAGTCCTGGCGCGCTACGCCGTTCGGCGCAGGCGCAGGCTGCTGAGGACGACGGTGAGGCTCGACAGCGCCATGGCGCCCGCGGCGAGGGCCGGGTGGAGCGCGCGGAGCCAGCCTGGAAGAGCGCCGAAGGGGTAGAGGACGCCCGCGGCGACGGGGATCAGGAGGACGTTGTACGCGGACGCCCAGAAGAGGTTGCCGCGGATCGTCGCCACGGCGCGGCGGGAGGTATCGAGCGCGCTCAGGAGGAGGCGCAGGTCGGGGCGCAGGAGCGTGACGTCGGCGGCGTCGAGCGCCGCGTCGGCGCCTCCGCCGATAGCGATCCCGACGTCGGCGCGCACGAGCGCGGGGGCGTCGTTGACCCCGTCGCCGACCATGGCGACCGGGCCCTCGCTGCGGAGGGTTGCGACCGCGGCTGCCTTGTCGCCGGGGAGGACCTCGGCGATGACGTCGGCCGGGGGGATCCCGACCTGGGCGGCGATCGACCGCGCTGTGGCGGCGTGGTCGCCGGTGAGCATCACGACCCGGAGGCCGCGGGCGCGCAGGGCGGCGATCACCTCCGCGGCCTCGGGGCGCGGGGCGTCGGCGAGGTCGAGCGCGCCGAGGAGCGCGGGGCCGCGGGCCGCCCAGACCCGGGTGTGACCTGGCTCATCGTGCATGTCCGGCATGACATCCAGCAAGACGCCCTCGCCCTCGAGCCAGGCGCGGGTGCCGACGCGGAGCGGGCCGGGCCCTTCGTCGTCCGCGGGGTCGGCCCGGACGCCGCGGCCGCCGATCGCCTGGCCGCGCCTGGGCGCGGCGAGCAGGAGGCCGAGCGCCTCGGCGGCGGCGACGAGCGCGCGCGCGAGGGGGTGCTCGCTCGCCAGCTCGGCGGAGGCGGCGACGCGCAGCAGCTCGTCCTCGGCGACGCCGGGGGCGGGCAGGAGGCGGCGGAGCTCGGGGCGGCCGAGGGTGAGGGTGCCGGTCTTGTCGAAGACGACGGTGCGGACGGTGCGGAGCGCCTCGAGGGCGGCGGTGTTGCGGAAGAGCAGGCCGCGGCGGGCGGCGGCGCCGGTGGCGACGACGATCGCCGTCGGGGTGGCGAGGCCGAGGGCGCAGGGGCAGGCGACCACGAGGACCGCGACGGCCCGCATCAGCGCCTGGCCCGCGCCCTGATCGGAGGCGAGGATCCAGGCGGCGAAGGTCACCAGCGCGAGCGCGGCGACGACGGGGACGAACACGGCGGCGATCCGGTCGACGATCGCCTGCACCGGCGCGCGGGTGGCCTGGGCGGCGCGGACGAGGCGGACGATCTGGGCGACGGCGGTGGCGGCCCCGACGCGGGTCGCGGCGACCCGCAGGAGGCCGGGGCCGTTGATCGTGCCGCCCGCGACGGCGTCGCCGCTCGCCTTGGGGACCGGGACGCTCTCGCCGGTCAGCGCGCTCTCGTCGGCGCTCGACTCGCCCTCGACGACGCGGCCGTCGACGGGGAAGGCCTCGCCGGGGCGGACGACGACGACCTCGCGGACCTTGACGGCCTCGGCCGGGACCTCGACCTCGGCGCCGCCGCGGACGACGCGGGCCCGCCGCGGGCGCAGGGCGAGCAGCGAGCGCAGCGCCTCGCCCGCGCGGGCGCGGGCGCGGGCCTCGAGGAGGCGGCCGAGCGCGACCAGGGTGACGATCGCGGCGGCTGTCTCGAAGTACACGTGGTGCCCGAGCGCGGGCGAGAAGGTCGGCGGGAGCGAGGCGACGACGGCGACGCCGGCGCCGAGCGCGACGAGGACGTCCATGTTGGCGGCGCCCGCCCGCAGCGCCCGGATCGCGCCGCGCAGGTGCGGGGCGCCGGTGACGAGCACGACCGGGAGGGCGAGCGCCAGCATGAGGAGGAGCGGGCCGCGACCCTCGGCGAGCGCGCCGAGCAGGCCGAAGTCGCGGGCCATCCCGATCGCGGCGAGCGGGGCTGTGA
>CAZMML010000541.1:0-3597 GCA_964567335.1 uncultured Nannocystis sp.
GATATCGGTCGCGGCGACCTCGCCGCGGCGCCGAGATCGAGGCCGGGCGCGCGTGCCGAAGGTGGTGAGGCCTGATCGGCGGGCTCAGGTCTCGGCGGCGGCGCGCAGGCCGGCGAGGCGGGCGGCCATGTCGCGCCGGAGCAGGGCGCCGATCACGGGCTCGATCAGGGGCGCGAGCCAGGTCGGGCGCGCGGCGAAGTGGTAGCGGAAGATCACCCGCGTGCGCCCGGGCGCGAGGGCCCGAAAGAGCCAGGCGCCGGAGAAGCGGCGGAAGATCGCGGGTCCCTCGATCATGGTCATGGCGACCTGCTCTGGGCGGCGGAGGGTGATGTACTCGACCTCCATGCTGAGGCCCTTCTTGGCCCGGACCCACACGCGCACGCCGACGGCGGCCTCGCGGGCGCCGCCGCGGAACTCGATCGCGCGCAGGAAGGGGTCCCAGTCGAGCCGGCGCGCGTAGTCCTGCGCGAGATCGAAGAGGGGGGCTTGCGGGGCGGCGATGTCGAGCTCAGCCTGGATCGTCGGCACGACGCGGAGGATGACCGTGACGGAGGTGCTGCGCGAGCGCCAGCGACGGATCGTCGCGGCGCTCAGGGCGCGGAGAGGCGACCGTTCCAGGTGTTGTAGAGGACGCCGCCGGTGAGGTCCAGGAGGGCGTGCTGGGTCTGGATCAGGGTGTTCGTCTCGTCGAGGACGGCGTCGAGGTCGGCGATCGCGATCTCGAAGCGGGCGTCGCAGGCGTCCAGCCGCGCCGCGAACTCGGTGCCCTCGCCGAACTCGCGCGCGGCGGTGGCGATGGCCGGACCGCGCGCGAGCGTGACGGTCAGGTGGACGTGGGGGTCGGTCCAGGTGACGTCGAGGGCCTCACCGCGCCGTAGGGATCGCAGGCCCGCGGCCGTGAGCGCGGCCGCGGCGCGATCGAGGTCCGCGGCGCCCGCGAAGAGGATCAGGCTGTACTCGTCCACGGCGAGGAGGATGCCACGGCGCGGGGTCTCAGGGGCGCCTGCGCGGGCGCAAGGGGCCGAGCAGGTAGGAGTAGAGGAGGATCCCGGCGCCGCCGAGGCCCGCGACGCCGGCGAGCCAGCGCGGGTAGCTGCTGTGGGGGCGACCGCAGACCGTGTACCACTCGCTGTGGTCGGGCGGCGGCGGGGCGCAGGCGAAGGTGAAGTCCTCGTCGTAGTCGGCGGCGCAGAGGTACTGGTAGCGGGTGTTGCCGGTGATGTCGATCGCCTCGACGTGGCAGGGGCCGTAGGTCTGGTGGACGCTGGCGCTGCGGTGCGTGCCGGGGTCGAAGACCGCCATGATCGCGGTCAAGGTCGCGAAGTAGAGGAGGACGGCGCGGTGGAGCAGGCGGTCCTGCGGGCGCGGGGGCGCGGGGGCGGCGTCGCGGAGGCCGCGGACGACGAGGGCGCCGTAGAGGAGGGTGATCAGGACGAGGCCGACAGGTCCGGGGACGCCGCCGTCGATCTGCTGGAGGATGGTCATCTGGACCATCATCAGGAGGGTCGAGAAGGCGGCGACGGCGGCGAGCGCCTTGGCGGCGGTGGCGCGCGAGAGGGCGGGGTCGCGGTCCGTGACCTTGCCGAAGAGCCAGGCGAAGGCGGCGACGAAGGTCATGGTCCAGATCGTGCTGCCCATGGGTGCGCCGAGGATCCGGTGGGCGATCGGGGCGTCGCTGTCGTGCCAGGTCCACCACAGGAACTTGGCGCCGGTGATGTCGTAGGGGAGGTAGAAGAGGCAGCCGGCGAGGCCGGAGAGGGCGGCGCGGGCGAGCGGGCGCAGGCCCATGCGCCGCGCTGCGACCGTCGGGTAGTACATGAAGCAGACGTAGACGCAGGGGATGTAGAGCGGCAGGCGCGGGGTGATCATCACCGTGGCCTGGGCCTGCCAGAAGTTGTCGACGAGCGGCAGCGCCATGAAGATCATGTCGTTGGCGGTGCCGGCGATCAGGGCGCCGAACCAGGCGGCGACGTGGAGTCGTCGCTCGGGGCCCTGACGCCAGGCGTGCGCGAGCGCCAGCGCGGCGCAGGCGTAGAAGAGGTACTCGCCGACGACGAAGGAGGGCTGCTCGGCCCACTTCGCCGCGGGGCTGGTGAAGACGTGCCAGGGGAGGTGGGGGGCGAGGTCCCAGGGGGCGTGCATGGATCTAGCGGTAGTCGATGAACTCGCCGCCCTCGCCCTCGCCGCGGCCGCCGAAGACGTCGGCGCCGTAGCGCCGGCCCTTGCGGCGGAGGGTGCCGTGGAGGCGGTCCCAGAGCGAGAGGTGCTGGCCGAAGTTGACGTGGAAGCAGAGGTGGTGGTCGTCGTGGAAGGTGGTCGGGCCCTGCCAGGGCCAGCGCGAGCTCAGCTTCACGCCGGAGTGGTCGATGATGTTGAAGGCGAGGGTGTAGACGAACACCGCGATCGCGGCGAGGTAGTAGGTCGGCAGGAGCAGGAGCGGGATGAAGGCGGTCGCCTGGAAGAAGAGGAACTCCGCCGGGTGCATGGCGGTGACGACCCAGGGGGTGGTGGCGACGTAGCGGTGGTGCCAGTGGTGGATGTGGCGGAAGAGCGGGCGGACGTGCAGCAGGCGGTGCGCGTAGTAGGCGACGAGGTCGACGAGGACGAAGAGCGCGGCGGTGCTGAAGAGGGTGTAGGCCCAGCCGTACGCGTCGATCTCGAAGTAGATCGGGGTCTCCATGCCGTGGGTGAGGGCGTAGATGAAGGTGCCCGAGAGGACGCCGCCGAAGGTCAGGTTCATGCACGAGAGGCGCAGCGCCTCGAGCTGCTGGTCGCGCCGGAGGAAGCGGCGCGGCTGGCACTTCCACGCCTCGGGCTCGTGGCGGCGGCGGACGTAGTACTTGATGTGGTAGTAGCCGCCGACCGAGAAGAGGATGACGAGGCCGCCGAGGACGGAGGCGAGGACGATCCCGAGGTACGCTAGCCAGTCCATCGCGTCACACCGTCCGATCGAGGGGGAAGAGCCGCTGCATGCGCATGGCGAGGCGCACGGGCCCGCGCAGGGTGCCGCGGCCGGTGGCGAAGGCGCGGGCGCCGTTGAGCTCGCCGTTGATCATCAAGAGGTAGTCGTCGGCGCCCATCTCGATGGTCAGCGTCGGGGTCGGGTGCCGGCCCTCGGAGACGCGGGCGCTGCCGCCGCGCACCTCGGCGAAGTGGGCGCGCGCCCGGTCGCCGGTGAGGACCCACTGGAAGACGGCGTCGAGGTCGCCGGCCTCGTCGCGGTCGAAGCGGGCGGCGAGGCTGTCGAAGTAGGCCTCGACGCTGGGGAAGCGGGGGCCGGCGGGGGCCGGGCCGGCGAGGGTCGACTTGCGGACGCGCGGCTTGGCCTCGAAGGGCTGCTCATCGGGGTCCTGCGGTCGCGGGGCCGCGGCGGCGGTGAAGCGTTGAAGGAGACCGCTCAGCTTGCCGAGGACGCCGCGCTCGGGGGCCTGGGGCGCGGCGGGGGCGCGATCCTCGGGCCAGTCGTAGAACTGGCGCGCCCACTTGCGGAAGCGGCCGATCGGGCCGTCGGCGCTCGAGAGGAGCGGCCTGTCGACGTAGGCCTTGGTCTCCCAGATCGGGAAGTCGCGCGGGAAGTCGGTGTTGAAGGCGGCCCAG